>NZ_JAXHDD010000023.1:0-66020 GCF_037072025.1 Pseudogracilibacillus sp. SO30301A
AATGCTCTCCTTCTACATCAACATTACGAGACTTGTTTTTTTGAGTGTCGAGCCCTACTTAAAAGAAAACGATGGCTTATTAGTCCATCGTTCTCTTTAAACTCCCTAGTTATTTAATATTAATTGCTTTTCAGCATCCAAAAACTCCTCAACAAGTTCTTTAATTGTATGTTTTGAATCAGATGGATAATAAAATGCATCCGATACTTTTCTAAAAAAGTCATACATATTTTGGGGCGTATTAAACATTGAAAAAATATTTTCAATTTCTTGAAAGATATTTTCATCAGAAGAATTATTATATGCCTCTTTTATAATGCTATATAACCACTTATGATACTCTTTAGTCATGTCTTCCAAAGAACTGTCAGAGATTATTCTTTCAAGTATATCATCTACTTTATCTTCTACTTGTTCCCACGCCAATTCAAGGATCAACTCGTTATTAACATTAGGATTATTCTTTAGATATTCAACAGCATAATTTGTTACTTCTAAGGAAGATAGATATTAACTTAAACTGTCTACCAATAAACAACGTATTCCAGTTACAATTTAATCCATTTTTCTCGACTATTTCAATTTTATACAATTTTCTATTTCCCCCACTGATTTATTTTTCCTGTAACTTTGCCACCAGGTATAAATGTTCTATAGGTTACTGTGTTAGTCGTAGGATCTACCACCCATTCAAACACTCCATCTATTGTTTCTTTCGTCTGTAACATTTCAGGGACGTTATTCTTAACCAAAGGGAGGTTGAATTTTGAATTGGTTTATTCCGATTAGTCTAACTATCTTCACTTTTATAGGTGTTTATTTTTTAAAAGAAACATCATCTCTGTCTTTGGGACTTTTTCGGTATTAGCCGCATTTATTGCAGGAACAGGATTTGCATATTTAAGAAAAAATAACAGAAGTAATGATTAATTTGAAGAGTATAATTTTATACTGATAAGCTCCACTTGAAGAAAAAAATTTTTGTGATTTGCCGTAGCTTTGTTGTCGATGCGGGTTATGGTAGCGAACATAATTATATAAATGTAATTGCTAATCGGAGATGTACTCCACTAATCACATATAATATGTGTCGAAAAAATAATTATAACGAAAAGTGGGAGTAACAAATAGAATGTATTAGACAACAGATTTCAAAAGAGAATATGTGAACTTTACGGAAAACGTAAAATTGATGTAGAACCTGTATTCGAATTTCTGAAGGCTAATTTGGGTTTCACCCGTATGTCCATCCGGGGCAAAAAGAAAGTCAAAAACGAAATAGAATTAGTGTTCATGGGGGTGAACTTGAGAAAGTATATAGCTAGAAACGCATAAAATAGTAACAAACATAAATTATATAAACGAAAAAAGATTTCAATCATCTAAAATCAATGATTGGATTCTTTTTTATTCATTTAAGCTAGTTATGTCCCAACCTCTTTTCTTTATGCTAAACACTTTTGTCACTGCTTTTTTAGACTACAGAGTCCTATTTATCATATTATCCCGAATCTTCCTTTCTGCAGAAGAGCGAGAGAAGCGCTTCAAAATTGATGCCTTGTTTCTTAACAACATAGAAGCACATACGCTTTATTGCATATGTGCTTCTATTAAAATTTAACCTACATATTTTGTGAATTTATCGTCAAGTGAGATACGAGCTTTTTTCAGTGGTTGTTTATCAAAATAACCAAGATGGATAAAGCCGACAATTTTTTCATTACCACTTACATTCAAAATTTCTTTTACTTTAGGGTCATAAATATGAGGATTTGTCTTCCAAACAACTCCTAAGTCTTGTTCCCAAGCAAGTAACCAGAAGTTTTGAATCATACTCGAAACAGCACCGTAGTTTTCTTCCCATTGCTTTTGCTTTTCCGGCTCTTCCATAATTACGACAAGAATCGCATTTGGTTCATTTAAATACTCTTCACGATTTTGTTGCATATCCGGAGTATAGGTTTCGGATACTTTTTTAGCAAAAGAGGGTAAATTATCTTTGTCAATAAAGATAAAACGCCATGGTTGTCTCATGCCGTGAGTAGGTGCCCAAATGGCATCTTCTAGCAAGTCCCGTACTGTTTCTTCTTCAACTTTTTTATTCGTGTATCCTTTCTTAACCGCGCGTCGCTCGCGGATGATGGCGGCTATTGCCGATTTATTTTTAACATTCATGTTGAGTGATACCCCCACATATGTGTATTTGTAACATATTCAACCAAATTATACCTAAATAACTATTGTTTAGCAACTACTGTCCTATCATATATACTATTCACAATCGGTAAAACAGGTGACAAGACACAAGTGAAGTCGTATAATGTAAATAATTGAATAAATGTGAATGTATTCACATACTTTGTGGAGGGAACAAGTTGAAACATTATTTAGCAAGCAAAGGAATATCCTTATCTGCACGGGATTATATCATTAAAGCATTAAGTTATATGGCACTTGGACTTTTTTCATCATTAATTATAGGATTGATTTTTAAAACAATTGGGGAACAGTTGGGTCTGGCGTATTTTGTCGAGATCGGCGATTTTGCAATGGATTCAAAAGTAATGGGAGGGGCGATTGGTGTCGCTATTGCCTATGGACTAAAAGCACCACCCTTAGTTTTATTTTCAGCTCTTTTTGCAGGAGCATTCGGAGCAGAACTTGGAGGCCCTGCAGGAAGTTATGTAGCTGTTCTTTTTGCAACAGAGTTTGGAAAACTTGTCTATAACCTGACGAGAGTTGACATAATTGTGACTCCTTTCGTTACCATTCTTGTCGGCTATATAACAGGTAAATTAATTGGCATGCCGATAAACACATTTATGCTTTGGTTTGGTGAAATTATTAATTGGTCTACAACACAAAGACCTTTTATTATGGGAATTTTAGTAGCTGTATTAATGGGATGGGCGTTAACAGCACCTATTTCGAGTGTAGCAATCGCTTTTATGCTTTCACTTGATGGATTAGCTGCTGGAGCTGCTGCAATTGGATGTTCTGCGCAAATGATAGGGTTTGCAGTTTCAAGTTATCGTGACAATGGATTTGGTGGTTTTTTAGCTCAAGCTATTGGCACTTCGATGTTACAAGTTCCTAATATTATAAGAAAACCGGCCATTCTTATACCCCCAACAGTAGCGGGTATTATCCTTGCACCAATCGGTACTGTTTGGCTCAAAATGATAAATAATACTGCAGGAGCCGGGATGGGAACGAGCGGACTTGTTGGTCAGATCATGGCGTTTGAAACGATGGGCTTTTCCATGAAAGTTTTTTGGTCTGTTTTCATTTTGCATATTGTAGGTCCCGCAATTATAAGTTTTATTTTTACCGTAATATTAAGGAAAATTGGTTGGATTAAACTTGGTGATATGAAAATCAACTATGAATAGAAAAATAATTGTTGCATGACATTTATTGTGTATAAGTTTCGTTTGTAATTATCAGTAAAAACCCACCGTTAACCCTTTGATTGTAACAAATTAAGCATTAATAAGAAATTAACTGATAAATAAGATACAATAAAAGAATAACACAATTTGCTTTTAAACATTAAAGTGCGTGTCTTAAAGAATTTGTAATGAAAAATGGAACTTAACAATCAATTATAATAAGATAACATATAATGCTATTGTCATAGGGGGATGAGAAATTGGATCAATTTATGCAGAGGGCTGTCGAACTGGCTGTAGAAAATGTTCAAGAAGGTGGAGAACCTTTTGGAGCCGTCTTAGTCAAAGATGGCAAGATTGTATCTGAAGGCGTAAATGAACTGCATAAGAAATTTGACATCAGTGGTCACGCAGAACTTATAGCAATACGTAAAGCACAATCAGAATTGAAGACACATGACTTAACAGGATATACAATGTATGCAAGTGGAGAACCTTGTCCAATGTGTTTAACTTCTATGTACTTTTCGGGAATAAACGATGTATACTTTTGTGCATCTGTTGAAGACGCAGTGTCGGTAGGACTTGGCAAGTCAAAGGTAATTTATGATGACTTTAAAAAGCCGAATGAAGAACGCTCTCTTATTATGAAACAGATGCCACTTGATAATTGTAAAAATCCAATGAAAATGTGGAAAGAGAGACATAAAAATGGATAATATAAATATGGAGAGACTAGCTAAAATTGCATTGGAAAACGGTAGAGATTACTCCGGATTACAAGCGATTAAGAAAATAAAAGGCGGCTCGATTAATGAAGCATATTATGTGCAAACAATCGATGCAGAATTTTTTATGAAATTCCATGCTAATTCACCAAAAGATTTTTTTAAAAGCGAAGCAACCGGATTAAGACTTATTAAGGAAACGGGTACAATTTCAGTGCCAAATTTTTTATCATATTCTGACCAACCTGGAAAAGCTTTTTTACTATTAGAATGGATAGAAGGGGCGAAGACTGATAAGACGGAAGTCACCCTAGGACAAAAGCTAGCTGAGTTACATCGAAGTTTTGGCAGAATGCATGGATTTAAAAATGACACATATATTGGTTTATTACCGCAACCGAATGAACTAAATGCAAATTGGTTAGAATATTTTCGAACATGTAGACTTGGCTCACAATTGGAGCAAGGGATCCAAAAAGGGTTCATTACCGGAACTCGTCGTAAGCAGATGGAGCTTTTAATGGAACGACTGAATGAATGGGTTCCAAGTTTTGTAGAACCATCTCATTTGCACGGAGATCTATATGCAGGCAATTGGATAGTCGGGCCCGGTGGAGAACCATATATTGTTGATCCTTCGTTTTTATATGGTGATCGTCATTTTGAGATTGCATACACTGAATTATTTGGCGGATTTTCAAATAAATTTTATGAGGCGTATGAGGAAAGTTATCCTTTAAGAAAAGATTACGAGGATGTTAAACCGGTTTATCAGCTATATTATTTAATAGCCCACCTTAATTTGTTTGGAGAGACATACGGTAAAGATGTTGATAATATTTTAAATCGATACGTAGGGAATTTATAAAAATAGTGAAAAAAGTTACACCTCCAATTGTTGAAATAGTGTATGGTTTAGTTGTAAACTAAAAGCAGTTTGGAGGTTTTTGTTTTGACCTTTTATGATGTTCTTGTCGTCATTCATATATTTTCCGCTATTGTCGGCTTAGGTCCGGGATTTGTCATGATTTACATAGTTACAAAAGCCGAGACGATGACGGAATTAAGACATGTTTATAAAATCCGAAACAAAATCCATATTTTTGTCATGATTGGTGGGACGCTGCTGCTTCTGACAGGATTGGTTATGGGGATATTACGTCCATATTTATTTAGCCAAATCTGGTTTATAAGTAGTCTTGTACTTTTTCTTATCGCATTAGGGGCAGGGCCTTTCCTACTTTCTCCAAAATCGAAACCTATAAAAAATATATTGAAAGAACATGAAGGAGAGCATATTCCTGCAAGATATTATGAACTTTCAAAAGAGTTGTTTTTTTATGAACGAATTACCAATATAATTTTTTTCATTATCATATTATTAATGATTACAAAACCTTTTTAATAACTCCTGAGGAATTGGAATGTTAGGGGTGTAACAATGGAAATTAAATCATATGAAGATCTTTTGCAAGCAGAATTGAACGTTATTCGGGGAGGGCAGAGACTACTTGTTTCTGTCTTTTTAATTGATAATGTATTAATTGATACAGGACCTTCTAGAAAAGACGACTATCTTATTCCGCTATTTGAAAAGTGGGAAATACAAAATGTAATTTTAACTCATCATCATGAAGATCATACAGGCCTTGCAAACTGGTTGCAGCATAATCAACAAGTTAAAATTTATATGCATGAGAATGGAATCGAGAAATGTAAGATAGCGGCAAAACTACCTTTATATCGGCATTTATTTTGGGGGAAACGTGAGCCTTTTGAAGCAACTCCTTTAGGTAAAACATTTCAAACAGACTATTATACGTGGGATATTATCCATACTCCTGGACATGCAGATGACCATATTGCATTATTTAATCGTGAAAAAGGGTGGTTATTTGGAGGAGATTTATTTGTAAATCCAAAGCCAAAAAGCTTTTTTAAGTTTGAATCAGTACCTGAAATAATCCATTCTTTACGAAAAGTGTTGGCATATGATTTTGAGACTTATATATGTTCACATGCGGGGGTATTATTTGAAGGGAAAAATGCAATTAAAAAGAAACTTGACTATTTAATTAGTAAGCAACAGGAAGTATTGTTTTTATATAACAAAGGCATGTCACCTAAACAAATCAGAAAACAATCATTCCCGAGCCGGCATCCAATTCACTATTTTTCACTGTTTGAATGTTCACCAATGCATTTTATTCACTCTGTAATTAACGGCTAAAAGAGGATGGTCAAAAAGTCCGGTAAAATGACACTGCCGAATTTCTTCGTTGTTTGTTTCTCCGCTCCTTGAAAAGGAAAGCACTTTTTCCGCCTGCTAGAAGTGCTTCTTTGAAAAAGAAGATCACTTTCCCTGCGTGGCAGATCTTTGCTCATGTATCTTAATGCATACATTCCGTTGTTCGAAACTGCGCCGCCTTGAACTTCTTGGTACTTTTTATCCTCTTTTGAACACGCACTAAAATGGATAACAGTACCTTTTGAAAGGTAAGAAATCCTTTCTTACTTGAGTAGTATTAACACTTGGCTGGATACAAGTTAAATGTCTTAAAGAAATTTAACTCAATAATCTGTATCTCTTCTTTTTGTCCGTCTTAAGAAAAATAATACAATCGAAATAGAAAACATAAATAAGAAGGTGTTTAACCAGTTTAAATTATCATTCGTTAAATATTTTAAAAGCATTACAGCTAAGTAGAATATAACGAATAAACATACATATATAGTAAAGTCTTTGAGTAGTATAGATTTTTTATTTTTTTGCATGGAATCCCACCCTCTTTAATGATGTCATTATTTTAAACAATATCAAATTTACCTAGCAAAGAAAAATTATAAACTGGATTTAGTTGACGGGCAAAATAAAAAAAGACAAGGGACAGGTAGTATTTTTTAGAAGTACACACTTGCTAAAAGCGCTACGTCCTAGGACTGTACTTTCGTTCGTCCCAACGTAAAGCATTGTCACGGGCACCAGAACTAGCACGTCAATCACTCGTGAGTGCAACTAAGGCAAATGCCAAGCTTTCTAATAGAGGTGCCAGGCACGCAATGTGTCTAGCACCCTCTTTGTTATGCTGCGTGATTATTAGAACTATCACCGATTAATTTATCGACCATTAAAGCAATCGCTCCGTCTCCTGTTACGTTTGTAGCTGTACCAAAACTATCTTGCGCCATGTACAGTGCGATCATTAAACCCAATGTCGTTTCATCAAACCCAAGCATCGTACTGAGAAGACCTAGTGCTGCCATAACAGCTCCACCTGGAACGCCTGGAGCAGCAATCATAATAATCCCTAACATGAAAATAAACGGCATCATTAACCCGAATGTTGGAAGTGATAAACCATTCGCAAGTACCATAACCGCTACCGAACAAATGACGAGTGTAATGGTGCTTCCGGATAAATGAATCGTCGCACATAACGGAACAGCCGAGTCAGCAACTCCATCACTTACTTTATTGTTTTTCGTTGCACGAACAGTTACCGGGATCGTTGCTGCACTTGACATGGTCCCCAGTCCCGTAAAATAAGCCGGGAGCATCGTTTTTAAAGCAGAAAAAGGATTTTTCCCTGTGTATGTACCTGCAATTATATAAAGAATAATGAGCCAAATCCAATGTACGACAACCGCCATAACAAGAACAAGTCCAAATGCTTTTAGCGTCTCAAACACTGCACCATCCGCACCAAGTTCAGCAAAAATACTTGCAATATAGAATGGTAAAAATGGAATAATAATTTTCCAAATAAGTCTTTCAACAATTTCCTTACCTTCATCAAAAAATGATTGTAAGGTTGGACTGTTAATCCGTGTAATCCCAATACCAAATACAAAAGCAATCACAAGTGCAGTCATGACACCTGTAATTGGGTCAATTGCAATTTCAAAGAAAGGCTCAAATCCAGCTCCTTCCTCTGCCGAACCTCCACTACTACCAACGAGTCTAGGAATAATAATAAGAGCAACAATAAACGCTAACGTACCTGCAAGAATCGTTGAAGCGTACGAAATTGCAGCGGTGATTCCGAGCATTTTTCCGGAGTGTTTACCAAAACTGGCAATACCACTAGCGATATAGAAAATAATGATTAGCGGTATTGTAAATCCTAGAAATTGTCCGAAAAGTTCTTTAAATGTAACGATAATCCGAATGAGAAATTCTGGAGCAACTAAGCCAATAATAATACCACTCACAATACCAATGACCAATTTTCCTATTAACTTCATTCCTTCACCCCTTTTAAACAATGTGACCTAAATATAGCATTTGTACTTTTTGAAATCAAGGCAATTTTCAGAACGCTAAAGGAGGCTATTTGGAAGGATCGGAAATGAAATGCTACAACGATGAAGTGAGACCATACGTCTTTAGCGGGGACTTCATTGACAGTGTGATAAGAAAAATGAAAGAAAAAACGTCCCAAATGATAAATAATGATCACTTGGGATTAGAAAACTTGGCTTCGGTAAAGAAAACACACCGATTGGCGAAAGACGGAGGTGATGTTGCACTTATGCTCTGGAGTGTAAGCCTTTACGGCGAATACCTTAGTTGCACTTATACGAGTCAAGAAAGGATTTATACTTTTGTATGAAAAACAAACCTTTTTCATGATAGATGGTGGCTTCCGCAAATACAGAGTCATGCTGGTTTCTTACCTGCCAAAATCAGTCGCAACTACTACCTTTTCTTATCTCTTATTCAGCCCCCAAATATTCTTCTAAAGTTAAATCTTTTTCCGCAATTTCTTGGGCAGCTTTTTTACCAACATACCGTAAATGCCACGGTTCATATTGATATTCTGTAATATGTTCTTTTCCTTCAGGATAGCGAATAATAAATCCATACTCATGGGCGTGTTCTCTGACCCATTTCCCTTCTTCTGTATCACCGAAATCTGTATTCAAATCAAATCCGACTGACTCTGAGGTGACGTCCATAACGAGTCCAGTTTGATGTTCACTTTCTCCCGCTCGAGCACTGTACGTGTTGGCATGATCTTCGCCGTGGCGTTCAACATTAGAAGCAAAGATTGCCTCTTGCCTTTCATACGACCGATACCCGGATTGAGCAAATAAAGTTACTCCTTCATCATCGGCAGCTCTAAACATCTCTTCTAATGCATTTGCCGCTTCCTTACGTAATTGTTTTTTTGGATCATCTTCAGAAAATGGAAAACGAACATCTGGTACAACTAGATCTTCCGGGTCAAAGCCATTTGGAAGGGCGTAGTTTTTATTGACTAGAACAAGAATTTCATAAGGATTTTCAACTATTTCAACAAATTCATCAGGAGCGGTTGGTTCCGCTAATTTACTTGCTACAGATACTGCTTTTTCTTGCTCGATAACTTCTTTAACCTCTTGATTATATATTCCAGAAACAAGTAAATTGTCATGTTGTAATTGAATATCCGTGATTGCCCATGTGGTAAGTGCGTCATATTTTCCTGACGTTTCCACAGGATAGCCAATTTCAACTAAAGCATGTTGTAAAGCAAGCACTTGATCCCCTTGATCGCCTTTTTGTAATTCCACCTCAGGAAGTTCTGTGTCGCTCATTTTCTTGTCTACCATTTGACCCTCCTGCTCGTTATGGTCATTTTGTATAACGTCTTTTTCTTTAGCACTGCATCCAATGACGAAAATAGCTATTATCACTCCAAAAATAATCACACTTTTTTTCATAATTTATCCCCCATATCCGATAGCTATTTTCTCATAAATTCTAGTGGGAAAGCAATCAATTATTTCATCTGTTATAAAATATACAAAATTTAATTTCCATAGATGCTTTGTTCAAATAATTTACATATTTCAATAATGACTTGTACCGCTTTTTCCATATTGTCAACAGAAATAAATTCATATTTTCCGTGGAAATTTTCTCCACCAGTAAAAATATTAGGAGTTGGCAGTCCCATATAGGAAAGTTGTGAACCATCAGTTCCTCCACGAATTGGTTCGATAATTGGTTCAATATCTAATGATGTCATTGCAGCTTTTGCAATTTCAACAATTTCTTTCACAGGCTCAATTTTATCTCTCATATTATAATACTGATCTGTCATTTCGAGTTCAATGCAAGTTTCACCATATTTTGCTATTAATTTAGATACACTTTCTCGTATGAAAGACTTTCTTTTTTCAAAATTTTCTTTATCAAAGTCACGGATGATATAGTAAAGTTCCGTTTGTTCTACTGTACCTTCTATCGAGATTAGATGATAAAAACCTTCATACCCTTCTGTGTATTCAGGTGCTTCTTTTTCTGGGAGAAGATTCATGAACTCGTTAGCAATTTTGGTAGAGTGTACCATTTTTCCTTTAGCTGTTCCTGGATGAACATTGTTACCATTAAAAGTAAGCTTGGCTGCAGCTGCATTAAAACTTTCATACTGAAGTTCCCCAAGAGGACCGCCATCAACGGTATAAGCAAAATCTGCATTAAATTTTTCAACATCAAATTTATGTGGACCACGTCCAATTTCTTCATCCGGTGTAAAGGCTACCCGAATATCTCCATGTGTGATATCTGGGTTTTGAATTAAAAATTCCATAGCAGTCATGATTTCTGCAATCCCTGCTTTGTTGTCAGCACCAAGTAATGTTGTTCCATCCGTCGTGATTAATGTATGTCCTTTATAGTTATGTAATTCCGGATACTCTGTTGTAGTCATTACAATATCTAGAGCTTCATTTAGTATAATATCTTTTCCAATATAATTCGACCACACTTGGGGATTGACATTTTTGCCAGTAAAATCGGTTGCTGTGTCCACATGTGCAAGAAAGCCGATAGTGGGAACAGATTTTTTACTATTTGAAGGTAGCGTTGCCATAACATACCCGTTTTCATCAATACTTACATCGGCCATTCCAATTTCCTGTAATTCTTTAACTAATAAACGTGCAAGCTCCAACTGACCTTCTGTTGTTGGTGTCGTATCATTTTGATCATTTGACTGAGTATCAATTTTTGCATAACGAATCAAGCGTGCTTTTAATTTTTCTTGTAAAGGCATTTATATTTCCTCCGTTCTTATAGTCTTATTAAAAAATGGTATGGTAAACTAAATAAAAGTGCAACTAATTAAGGAGGAATAATGAATGACCTATATCATAACTCCATCAGAATTAATAAAGAAACTTGAAAAGGATGAAACGGTTGTAATTGATGTTCGTTCTGACTTATATCATCCAGATTTAGGGTATGCATCTTATGTAAAGGGACATATTCCTGGAGCTTATTACTTACATTTGGAAAAAGATTTGTCCGGGAGAGTTGAACAACATGGTGGGAATCATCCGCTCCCTAATATGGATGAGCTCGCAAAAAGGCTAGGGGAGATAGGGATTGATCATAGTACGCATGTTGTCATTTATGATGCCGATAATGATATGTTTGCCTCTAGAGCTTGGTGGCTCCTATATTACATGGGGCATGAACAAGTTTTTGTATTAGAAGGAGGATATAAAGCTTGGAGTGAAGCGAGTTACGAAGTTGTTATGGATATCCCTGCTCGAAAAGCAAAGAAATTTATTCCCCAACTACGTCCTGAAGTCATTGCAAATATAGAGGATGTAAAACGAAGAGATGACAAAAGTGTTTTGATAGATTCACGAGCAAAGGAAAGATACTTAGGAAAAACGGAACCTTTATATAAAAAAGCCGGACATATCCCAGGTGCGAAAAATTACTTTTGGAGAGACGTTCTAAATGATAAAGGTGTTTGGAAGAAACCTGAAGAGTTAAAAGAACACTTTGAAAAGCTAAAAGACGCAGATGAAATTATCGTATCTTGTGGGTCAGGGATTTCAGCATGCCCTAATTTTATTGCCCTTAAGATGGCAGGATATAAAAATGTCAAACTCTACCCAGGTAGTTTTAGTGATTGGATCTCTTATAAAGATAATCCTGTTGAAACGAAAGAGGAATAAAAATGGAGAAAAATAGATGTGAATGGGTAACGAAAGATCTGCTCTATATTCAATATCATGATGAAGAGTGGGGGAATATAGAGCGATTTTGTGATGATCATTACCTGTTTGAGATGCTTACATTAGAAGGTGCGCAAGCTGGATTGAGTTGGATCACCATTTTAAAAAGACGCGAAAATTATCGGGAAGCTTTTGATCAGTTTGATCCTTTAAAGGTGGCAGCTTATACGGAAGAGAAAATTAAAAACTTGCTTGATAACAAGGGAATTATTCGAAATAAGAGAAAGATCAAATCAACTGTAAATAATGCAAAAGCTTTTATTAACATACAAGAAGAGTGCGGAAGTTTCCATCATTATTTGTGGGAGTTTTTTGGCGGAAAACAAATAAAAAATCATTGGAAGCGTCATGAGGAAGTACCAGCTGCAACAAAAGAGTCAGAGAAATTAAGTAAAGAACTTCGTAAAAGAGGCTTCTCATTTGTAGGGCCTGTTATTTGTTATTCCTTTATGCAAGCAGTCGGTCTTGTAAATGATCATACGGTTGATTGCTATTTATATCATGAAAAGTGATGAAAGAAGGGGTATCATGTCGATAATTGTAAGCGCCGAAGAATTATATCAAAAAATGAATAACCGTAACGTAAGGATTATAGACGTTCGTACAAAAGATAAGGAATTTGAAAAGGGAAAAGCTGCTTATGAACATAGCCATCTTCCCGGGGCGTTTTATCTAGATTTTAAAAAAGACTTATCAGGAGAAAATTCATTTTTACCTGAAGTAGAAGAACTTGCTGCTAAACTTGGGAAAATGGGGATAAATCAAGATTCAGAGATTATCCTCTATGATCAGGGGAATCATCGATCTGCTTCTAAAGCTTGGTTAGTTTTCTATTATCTTGGTCACGACAATGTATTTGTTTTGGATAGAGGATTTACTGCATGGTTAGAGGCAGGATACAGAGTAACATCCGAACAATCAAAGAATGACTCGACTACATATAATGTACAACTTCGAGAAAAGGTTATTGTAGATATTGAGATAATAAAGAATAGAATTGATCAAGAAACAACTTCTACGTTAATAGATTCTCGAGCATATGAACGATATATAGGTAAGGATGAACCGAAATACAAAAAGGCTGGTCATATTCCTGGAGCCAAAAACTATCATTCTAAACTAGTGTTTAAAGAAAATGGTAATTGGAAAAACCCTGAAGAATTAAAAAAACATTTTAATCAACTTGATCCAAATGAGGAAATTATCGTTTCTTGTGGTTCCGGTAATTCAGCTTGTATGAACCTTGTTGCACTAAAAAATGCAGGATTCAAAGATGTGAAAATATATCCTGGCGGGTTTAGTGAGTGGATTGAAGCTGAGGGGAATGAGGTTGAACAAGGAATAGAAGAGCAATAATTTAGCTGAGTTACTACCGAAATATCATCTGCGATAAAAGGGATAACTCAGGCTGCAGTATAATAAATAGGCTTTCTTCGTTTACAACTGAAATGAAGAAAGCCACTTTAATTATTGGAATTCTTCAGACAAGTAGCGAATCAAAGATCTCACTGCAAAAGAAAGATAGCTTTCTTTTTTTGTAATGACTCCTAACTCCCAAAGAGGCGGAGATTCGATTGGTATCATACTAATTTCGTTTTTGTCCATTTTGGAATAGATAGATTTTGGTAGGAGTGTTATTCCTAATTGTGCCGCTACTAGTTCTGTTATTAAATCCCATTGAGAACTTTGATAAGAAATCGTTGGATTGAAACCTGCTACCGTTTCGCACTGATTAATGACCAACCAATGTAAAGAAAATTCACGAGTAAAAAGAATAAAATTTTCATTTTCCAAATCTTGCAGTTGAACAATCTTTTTATTTGCGAGAGAATGTTTTTTGCTAGTAAAAAGCATAAATTCATCTTGAATGAAAGGTAAAATGTTGAACTTACTATTATTGACAGGTAACACAACAATCCCTACATCTACTTGACCGTCCTCTACTAAGTATTCAATTTTTTTAGCACCATGTTCTATTAATTTTAAAGAAATAGTTGGATTTACTCGATCAAAGTTTACAGCAATTCGAGGGAAAAATAGCGTCCCAATTAAAGGAGGCACACCTATTTTGATTTCGCCAGACGGTATATTCATTAAATCATCTAGGAGCGTATATAGTTCACTGGTAGCCGCTAAAATTTTATTTGCTTGTTCATATACTAGAAGTCCCGTATCCGTTAAAATTAATTTTCGTGTAGAACGTTCAAATAATTCTACTTTAAGTTTTTGTTCTAGTTTTTTAATAGATCTACTTAATGTAGGTTGAGAAACATAGATATTTGTTGCTGCTTTCGTAAAGCTGCCGTAATTAACCACAGCTATAAAATGGCGTAATTCAGTTAGTTCCATTATTTGAAGCTCCCTCCAAGACCAAATCATTTTCTAATAAAAATAAAATTACATTTATTTTTTTTAAGGGCTTGCTTATTTATTCATAATATAAATATAACATATTCAATATATTCATTTAACTTATAAGTGTTCTTCGTATAAAATAATGGTAAGAAAAATTAAAAAAGTTTATTTATGTTATGGGGAGAGATAATATGGCAAACAATTCAGTAGTTATTGTAAGCGCTTTAAGAACTCCTATTGGTAAATTTAGAGGGAGTTTGAAAAACATTAGTGCAGTTGAATTAGGCTCCATCGTTGTTAAAAATGTAATCGAACAGGTTGTAATTAATAAAAACATGATCGATGAAGTCATCATGGGTAACGTTCTTCAAGCCGGGTTAGGTCAAAACCCTGCAAGACAAGTAGCCATTAAAGCAGGAATTCCTGAGGAAGTGCCAGCCATGACTATAAATAAAGTATGTGGTTCGGGTTTAAAAGCAGTACATCTAGCATCGCAAGCTATTCAAGCAGGTGAAGCTGAAATTGTAATTGCCGGTGGAATGGAAAGTATGAGTCAAGCACCATATGTATCAATGGAAGCGAGAGAAGGTTTCCGAATGGGAGATCAAAAAATAGTAGATAGCTTAATTCAAGATGGATTATGGTGTGCTTTTAATGATTATCATATGGGAAATACAGCGGAAAACATTTGTGAACAATACGAACTTTCTAGGGAAGAACAAGATCAATTTGCTGCACTTAGTCAGACAAAAGCGGTGAATGCTATTTCAAAAGGGAGGTTTAAAGAGGAAATTGTTCCGATACAAATACCGCAAAGAAAAGGAGGTCCGATTACGTTTGATACGGATGAGTATGTGAGAATGGATACTACCGAAGAAAAGTTAGGTAAATTAAGACCCGCTTTCAAAAAGGATGGGAGTGTTACGGCGGGAAATGCTTCAGGAATTAATGATGGAGCAGCAGCGGTTCTATTAATGAGTCAGAAGAAAGCAGAAGAACTAAACATAACACCTTTAGCTACGATAATGGCTAATGCAAGTGCTGGTGTTAATCCTAGTGTCATGGGAATTGGGCCAGTTCCGGCAACAGAAAAAGCGTTAGTAAAGGCAGGCATAACAATGGATGAACTAAATCTAATTGAAGCAAATGAAGCTTTTGCAGCTCAAGCATTAGCGGTGAAAAAAGAATTACAACTATCAGAAGATATTATCAATGTTAATGGTGGAGCAATTGCCTTAGGTCATCCAATTGGTGCAAGTGGAACACGAATTTTGGTGACTTTACTCCACGAATTAAAGCGACGAAATGAGACGTATGGATTAGCCACTTTATGTATAGGTGGAGGGCAAGGTGTAGCTACTATTGTAAAAAGAGATGTATAAGAGGATGTTCAAAAAGTCCGGTAAAAATGACACTGCGAATTTCTTCGTTGGCTTGTTTCTCCGCCGCTCATGTATTTAAAAGCATACATTCCGCTGACGGGAGCTGCGCCGCCTCGAACTTCTTGGTCCTTTTTATCCTCCTTTTTGAACACGCATTATAAAAAGGAGCTGACAAAATGAAGACGATATTTAGTAATTTTTACGAAGCCGTCGATAGTATAAAAGATGGAATGACAATCATGGTTGGAGGATTTGGAATTGTTGGAATTCCGGAAAATTTAATAAAAGCTATATATGAAAAAGATGTAAAGGATTTAACAGTGATTTCAAATAATTGTGGAATTGATGATTGGGGACTTGGACTATTATTAAAAAATAAACAAATAAAGAAAATGATTTCATCCTACGTAGGTGAGAATAAGGAATTTGAAAGACAAGTACTAAATGGAGATTTGGAAGTTATGTTGGTACCTCAAGGTTCCTTAGCTGAGAAAATTCGTGCAGGTGGGGCGGGGATCCCGGCTTTTTTTACGCCAACGGGTGTCGGAACATTAATTGCTGAAGGAAAAGAAACAAAAACGTTTAATGAAAAAGAATATCTGTTGGAAGAAAGTCTAGTAGCCGATTTTAGTCTCATTCGTGCTTGGAAAGCGGATAAGCATGGAAATCTAGTATTTAGAAAAACAGCTCGAAATTTTAATCCAATGATGGCTGCGGCTGGTAAAGTTACTATTGCCGAGGTTGAAGAAATAGTTGAAGTGGGAGAATTGGATCCAGATGAAATTCATACTCCTGGGATATATGTGCAAGGAATAATTATAGGAAAACAAGAAAAAAGAATTGAACATTTAACAATAAGTGAATAGGATAACGAAAGAAAGTGAGGGTTTCAAATGAATATTAGGGTGAAAATAGCAAAAAGGGCAGAAAAAGAAATTCAAGATGGTCATTATGTAAATTTAGGAATTGGAATGCCAACTACTGTAGCAAATTATATTTCAGAAAATAAAAATGTTGTGCTTCAATCAGAGAATGGCTTATTAGGCATAGGGCCATACCCGAGGAAAGATGAGGTAGATCCAGATCTAATAAATGCAGGTAAAGAGACAGTGACAACGATAAAAGGGGCAAGTTATTTCAATAATGCCGAATCATTTGCAATGATAAGAGGAGGACATATTGATGTAGCTATATTGGGTGGAATGGAAGTTTCAGAGACGGGTGACTTAGCAAATTGGATGATACCTGGAAAGATGATTAAAGGTATGGGAGGTGCAATGGATCTAGTACACGGAGCCAAACGTGTTATTGTTATCATGGAACATGTTAATAAGCAAGGAAAACCTAAAATACTAAAAAAGTGCTCGTTGCCATTAACAGGTAGAAGTGTAGTAGACAGAATTATTACAGAGCGAGCAGTTTTAGATGTAACAAATGAGGGATTAAATTTAGTAGAAGTATTACAAGGATACACATTAAATGATATAATTAATTCAACAGAACCTGAATTAATCATGTCGGAAAAGGCGTTTTAATCTAAGGAAGTACTTTTATGGACAGTGGTATAGAGAAAAAAATTATTTATTCAAGAAAAGCGCTAAACAATGAGAGGTGAATACATTAATTCTCAAATAATTGTAAGCGCTTAAAATAAGGGAGGGGGAAATTTAATGAGAGCAATAACTAATTTTTTTGACCGAATAGTCCAACGATACTTACCAGATGCATTTTTATTTGCGATAATTTTGACCATAGTAGTTTTTATTATGGGTATCGTGATGACAGGTAGTTCACCGATTCAAATGGTAGAATATTGGGGAACCGGATTTTGGGATTTGCTTGCTTTTGCGATGCAAATGTCTTTAATTGTGGTGACAGGGTATGTTTTAGCAAATACACCACTAATTAAAGGATTGTTAGAAAAAACAAGTATGCTCGCTAAATCACCGGGACAGGCAATTTTACTCGTTACTTTTGTAGCATCGCTTGCATCGTTAATAAACTATGGTTTTGGTCTAGTTGTTGGAGCATTGCTTGCGATTCAGGTAATAAAGCGAGTACCATCTGTAGATTATCGCTTACTTGTCGCTAGTGCGTACAGCGGATTTTTATTATGGCATGGTGGATTATCCGGATCTATTCCATTATTAATTGCAACAGAAGATCATTTTTTGGAAGAGTCGATGGGAACTATACCAGTAACAGAGACAATGTTTAGTAGTTTTAACTTATTTATTGTTTTTGTTTTATTAATAACTTTGCCTTTCTTAAATCGTTTATTAATGAAGTCTAGAGAAGGATTAGAAATAACGAATCCAACTGATTGGGAAGATAATTCATTTGAGGATGAATATAAAGAGGAATCAAAAGATAGTTATACTCCATCTGATCGTCTTGAAAATAGTCAGATTATCTCATTATTGATTGGACTTCTTGGCCTTGCTTTTATTATCTATCATTTTGTGACAAATGGGCTTGACTTAAATATAAATATTGTTAATTTAATTATGTTATTTTTAGGAATTGTATTCCACAGAACACCACGGCGTTTCTTGCACAGCGTAAACAATGCGGTAAAAAACGTCGGTGGAATTATCGTCCAGTTTCCATTTTATGCTGGAATTATGGGAATGATGGTCGATTCTGGATTGTCAGACCAGATGTCATTATGGTTTATAAACATTTCAACTGAATTTACGTATCCTTTGTTTACGTTCATTAGTGCAGGACTTGTTAACTTCTTTGTACCATCTGGTGGTGGGCAATGGGCCGTACAGGGACCCATTATGATCCCTGCCGGAATGGAATTGGGAGTTGATAATGCAAAGACAGCAATGGCGGTTGCTTGGGGAGATGCGTGGACAAATATGATTCAGCCATTCTGGACGTTACCACTACTTGCGATTGCAGGCTTAAAAGTAAGAGATATTATGGGCTTTTGTGTCATTATCTTGATTTATAGTTTTTTCCCAATTGCAATTGGGTTGTTATTCTTTTAATAAAAATAAAAAAGTACAGCTTTCTAATGAAATGAGACGCTGTACTTTTTATTCGCATGAATTTTGCTGGCTATAGAGCCAAGTATAGGCAGATAATCTTAAAGCAATATCATTTCCAGGTCGACTTAAATCCATTTCCAGTAATTCTTTCGCTCGATTGACGCGATAATGAACTGTATTTGTATGAATATACATTTCTTTTGCAACGTTAGTTGGTGATTGATAAACAAGGGAAAGGGCTAATGTTTTTGTAAATTGAGTACGATGTTCACGGTCGTATTCGATAATGGGGCGTAACGTTTTGGTGGCAAATTTATTTAAGTCATCAGCTATCTTATGATTGGTTAATAAATATTCAAGGCCAAAATCATTAAATTCCAATACGTACTTTTCTTGTTCAAATGTCGTCATCCGTTCAATTAATAATTGCAATTGAATTAAGATGTTCTGTAATTCAGAAAAAGACGAATACATGGCACTATGAACAATCCAAGTAGTGATAGGAAGCTCTTTCAATAATTGGTTTCTTAATTCTTCAGGATGACATTGCCAATGTTTGTCAAAAATAATAAAGCCCATATTCCCCAAATAAATTATAGGATTTTTTGTCCATTTTAATACAACTTCTTCTAATTGTATTTTTTCCTCTGTGGTAATTTGTCCATCATTCATTTCCCAGTAGATTGCCCATACTTCACCCCGATCGACAGGAATCTGTAAACGAATCCCTTTTTTGTATTGTGTGGAAAGAGTGGATGAACGGTTCATCAAACTACTAATCCATTGTGAACGTTCCATTTCAATTACATGGTGGATCCTTTTTTCCCGTTCGAGAATGATATAAATTGCGCTGATCACGTCATCAATTAAATCAGACCAGCCATTGAGAGGTAACTGTAAATCTGTCCAGACTAAAAGCTTACCAAGCTGTTGTTGCTCATATGTAAGTGGGAATGTAAGCGCACGTTTTTTTGTCCATGATTTTTTTCTTACTCGATCTGCATATTTCCGTCCCTTCTGATCAACGATGATGACAACGCCTTTGATAAGTTCTTCTAGCCAAATCTCTAATTCAGAGATTTGCTTCGCACTTTGAAGTATATTTCTCAGTTCCTCTTTTTTCTGGTTTATGTATTTTTGATAGTAATTTTTTGTGAAAAATTGCTTTAATTCTCTTTGTTTTGTCAGTGGTTCGATACTACTTCCTAGACGAAGTAATAGTAACTTTTTATTCAAAGGAAATGGTTTTACTTCTCGATTACTCGTGTAGAGTACACCGCTCGTATTTAATTTATTGTCTTTTATTGGAAGCGCTAGTACTGTTCGAACGTCTTCTTCATCCACTGTTGAACTTACATGGTGATAGCGATATTCGCAGTTTTTATAATCTTTAACTTGAAGCAATTGTTTGTTTTGTGCCGCATTCCCACCGATTCCTTGACCAAAGGGGAGTTCAAAGCCAAATCCACTATCTTGTGACCCCAGATGTGTTGTTACTTCAATCTGTTTTGAATTCGCATCTCCCCAAAAAACAAAATCACTTTCACTAATTGTTTTCGTTAGGGATAATAGTTCAATTAGTCCGCCTTTGTCTTTATGTGTAATAAGTTTTGACAGTTCAGGCTCAAAGGCTCGGTCTGTACCATAAAAATATTGTTTTTCCTTTTCTTCGACATATGAAATTGCTTCCAAATGATTTAAAATATTTTTGTGATCATCATCTGATATATCCAAATTATTAAGGTACCATATAATTTGCACGCCATTCGTATATGGCATAATTTTTACATTGGCGTCTGAAAAGATAGTAGGAACCTTACTTAAATTAGCGACAGTCAATTCAATGGACGTTGCTACTCTATTTTGAAGCCATTTTTTCATCCATGTTTGCTCTGAACCACAATAGATAGTTTTGTAGGCGTTTTCATAATGGTCGGCATAACGAATCAACGCAACTCCCAAAGCATCTGTCATAGAAATATATTTATTTAAAGCGCGAAAAATAAAATAATGTCTTTTTTTTGAATGAATTGCAGCACGTTGTAAATCTTGAATTAATAATGATGCGAATTGTTTTTTCATCGAAGACATATTGAAACCACTCCTTATTTGTTTATTATAAATGATTCGTTGTTGTGCTACAACACAAACAAAATAAACATTTTTGTGTTCCAACCCATACCATCTTATTAAAAGATGTGTACAATTTTACGAAAGGGCTTTCATTTTTAGTTAACGAAAAGGGAGGAGTAATCATTGAATTATCCATTAATTTTACCTCAGTTTTTAAAAAGGGCAGTAAAACTTTATGGCGATAAGGAAGCGGTGATAGGTGATAATATACGGCTAACTTACAAGGAGGTAAATGCTAGAGTAAATCAATTGTCATGCGGCTTAATTGAGTTAGGAGTAAAAAAAGGAGATCGAGTAGCTTATTTGTCGACCAACACTCCTGAAATGTTGGAAGGGTTTTTTGGCGTTTTACAACTAGGTGCTGTACTTGTTCCGTTAAATACTAGATTAAGCATAGATGATTTAATTTACATTATTAATCATAGTGGAGCTAAAATCCTCTACGCCGATAAACAATTTATTGAAAGTATACTTCAGGCGCGGGATCGTTTAACTATGGTTGAATCGATAATCAGTAATGGGACTGTAACCGAAGAGACAGGCGTTATTCCATACAATCGGTTTCTAAACTTTTATAGTAAAGAGGATATGGACTATTTTCACATAGATGAAAATGATTTAGCAACCTTACTTTATACAAGTGGTACGACAGGTGACCCTAAAGGGGTTATGTTAACACATCGTAATAATTATTTGCATGCTTTAAGCTCAATGCATCATTTGCGAGTTTCAGACGAAGACGTTCTCTTACATGTACTACCGATGTTTCATGTTAATGGATGGGGTTCACCATTTTATTATACAGCGAATGGGGCGACACATGTTTGTTTAGATAAAGTGAGACCTGATCTAATTTTTGAAAAGATAAATAAATATGGTGTGACGGTGATCCATATGGCACCTACCGTTTTAAATAGTATTTTAGAATATATTGAGAAAAATAAGGTACCGAAGCAAACACACCGTGTACGAATATTTGTTGCAGGAGCCGCTCCACCTTTAGCTTTTATTAAACGCGTTGAAAAAGAGTTAAATTGGAAATTTATCCAAGTGTACGGTATGACGGAAACATCACCATTAATTACGTACTCGGAGATTCGTGATACACAAAAGAATTTGTCGGAAGAGGAAATTTTTCATTTGAAAGCGAAAACAGGTTATGAATTAATCGGTTCTGAAGTGAAGGTAGTAAATGATAATGGTGCTGAAGTAAAGCGAGATGGTACAGAAATTGGAGAAATTATTGTCAGGGGCATTGGAGTGATGAAAGGTTACTGGAATGACCCTGAATCTACAAAGGAAAAGATCCGTGATGGTTGGCTTTATACTGGTGATTTAGCTGTTATTTACCCTGATAATAATATTGCGATTGTTGATCGTAAAAAAGATATTATTATAAGTGGTGGAGAAAACATCTCTTCATTAGAAGTTGAGAGTGTCATTTACGATCATCCTTCTATTAAGGAAGCAGCAATTGTGGCTACACCACATGAAAAATGGGGAGAGGTACCTTTAGCGTTGGTAGTTAAGCGTGAAGGATATGAAGGCACGACAGAGAATGAAATAATTGCCTATGCGCGCGCTAGACTTGCGCATTTTAAAGCGCCCAAAAAAGTTGTATTTATGGACGCATTGCCTAAAAACGGTAGCGGTAAAATATTAAAGCATGAGTTACGTAATAAATTTAATAAAGTGTTCACTACCTAATAGAGGATGTTCAAAAAGTCCGACAAAAATGACACTGCGAATCTCTTTGTTGGCTTGTTTCTCCGTTCCTTGAAAAAGGAAAGCACTTTTCTTGCGTGCTAGATCTTTGCTCATGTATCTAAATGCATACATTCCGGTGCTCGAAACTGCGCCGCCTTGAACTTCTTAGTCCTTTTTGCCTTCCTTTTTGAACAGTACTAATAAGGAAACAAGACATATAAAGTTCGCTCTCGATCAAGAATTTGATAAAGAGCGAACTTTCAGTCTTTTAGCTAACAGGAAGTAAATTCTCTACAATAATATTATTAATTACATTAATATACGCTTGTGCACTAGCTTTAATAACATCAGTATCTGCTGCATTTGCATTATATTTTTCTCCATTAAACTCAACAATCACTTTTACTTTTCCTAACGCTTCTTTCCCTCTGGAAACACTGCTTATTTTATACTCAAGTAGCTGAATGTCTAAATCAACAATATCGACGATTGCTGTATATAAGGCGTCGATTGGACCAGTTCCAACAGCGCTTCCGTGTAATATTTCATCACCTTTTTTCACTTTGACGCTAGCGGAAGGAAAAATTGTATTACTTACAACCTGTAGATCTTCTAACTCATAAAAGTTATTTGCGTAGTCCTCGATGTCTTTCTTTTCAATCTCCTGTTTAGCAAAATAGTTCTTCACAATTACATATAGATCATGATTGTATATTTCTTTTTTCTGATCGGCCAATGCTAGGAAATCGGTAAAAACTGCTTCGAATTGCTCGGCTGTTAAATCAATGAAACCAAGTTTATTTAATGTATCTTTAACTGCATGACGGCCTGATCGAGCGGTTAAAACAAGCTCCATACCGTCTAACCCAACATCTATGGGATTAATAATTTCATAAGCATCTCTTGATTTAAGTAGTCCGTCTTGGTGGATTCCTGAAGAATGAGCAAACGCATTATCTCCTGTAATTGCTTTATTCACTTGGACTTCTAATCCCATCAAACTACTGACGAGACGAGATGTGTTCATGATTTCTTTTGTTTTTATATTTGTATGGACATCATTGAAAACATCAGATCGTGTATTAATTGCCATTACTACTTCTTCTAGCGCAGCGTTACCGGCACGTTCTCCGATTCCATTTATCGTACATTCAACTTTATCTGCACCATTTTTAATTGCAGCAAGTGTATTTGCAGTTGCCATTCCAAGATCATTATGACAGTGAACGCTTAGTAATACTTGATCATTTAGATTCTTCAAACGGTCATTTAATTTATAAACTAACTCACCAAATTCTTCGGGTTCAGCAAAACCTACCGTATCGGGAACGTTAATCATTGTGGCTCCTGCTTTTACGACAGCTTCAATTGTAGACCACAAGTATTCAAAATCAGAACGTGAAGCATCTTCTGTAGAATATTGAATTTCTGGAAGGAGAGTTTTTGCATATTTAACTGCCTCCACTCCAATATCTAAAATTTGATCTTTCGATTTACTAAATTTCTTTTCTACGTGAATATCTGACGTACCTAGTACCATATGAATCATTGGTCGTTCTGCATGCTTTACACTATGATAAACAGAGTCGATATCTGCTTTAACTGCTCTTGCTAAAGCAGTAATCATAATATCATCCGTGTTTCCAACCTTCATTGCAATTTCTTTTACTGCATTAAAATCACCTTCAGATGATGCAGGAAACCCTGCTTCTATAATATCAACTTGCAGACGTTTTAATTGCTCGGCAACTTCTAATTTTTCATATAGATTTAGTTTCGCTCCCGGAACTTGTTCTCCATCACGTAAAGTTGTATCAAACACCCAAATTTTTCTCGACAATTTGAAGCACTCCCTTTTTTGTTAATTTTTATTTTGAAAATAAAAAACCCCGTCTCTATATAAAGATAGAGACGAGGATTTGCTCGCGGTACCACTCTAGTTAATTAATAAGTATATTAATTCAGCTCATTTTCAATGGCGATCACCATCTATCCATATAACGGTAGAAAACCGACGTCCGTTACTAAGATTTTCACGGAGTAGCTCTTGGACGAGTTCAAAGGTAAATAACTGCCAATTTTCACTAACCATTGGCTCCCTGAGAGCTTACTTATCCTTTTACTATTTCCAATCATTGCTTCATGTTATGTAATTTAAATGTAATTATAACGTGACTATTTATAACTGTCAATATTATTTTCAAAAAATAATATATATTTTCTATTTTAGTTTAAATCCGGAAATTTCCTGATTAAGCTGTTCAGCTAGTTCAGAAATTTCATCCATTGAACTGGATGTTTGCTGAGTAGACGCAGAAGATTGTTCCGCACCCGAGTCGGCTTCTTCAGAAACAGCGGCAATATCTTCAATTAAATTGTTCATGCGTTCACTATTTTCCGCTATTTCTTTTAATCTATTTGCAACTTGTGAAATACTGTTAGCCATTCCAGAGATGGAATTATCAATTGTACCAAAGCTTTCACCAGTTTTCTCGATCCGGCTAATACCTTCTTTTACTTCTTGATAACCTTCATTTAATGGTGTTACGCTTTCATTTGTTTCTGATTGAATATTCGTAATTTCTGTAACAGAGTTTGTTACTTGTTCTGCTAATTTTCTTACTTCATTTGCTACAACGGCAAATCCTCGGCCATGTATCTCCCGCACGTGCTGCTTCAATGCCGCATTTAGTGCAAGTAAATTTGTTTGCTCCGTATATCTTTTACTACTTGTACTAATTGAGAGATCTGATCAGACTGCTGATCTATTAAGAAATTCTTCCATTTCTTTTTGTTTTTATCTTCATTCCTCCGTTCTATTTGCAAATAATATAGGTAGGATAGGCACTTTTAATATGAAATATAATTAATGGGACTATTGTCTAAGGAAACTCTTTTTTTTACAGTCTAAACTGACCGAAATGAGAAGAGATAAACCGATTGCATTTGAATATTGTATTGTTTCGGTGTTCATTTATGAGAACCGCAGTGATTCACTTTTCTTTCAATGTAAACAAGAAGAAAGTAAACTGGTATTTAAATGGAACTAATACGCTTCAAGGGATGTGTTGCAAATGGAAACAGATATTAACGTTAGAAAAACAGAACATATTAGACTATGTTTGACGGAGCAAGTAGAAGGTGTAAACAAATCTACGGGACTAGAAGGAATATCATTTATCCACAATGCTTTACCTGAAATCAATTTTAATGATATCCAATTAAAAACAACATTTTTAAATAAACAGTTGAAAGCGCCTTTTCTTGTTAGTTCAATGACGGGTGGATCGGATCTAGCAGCAAAAATAAACATTAACTTAGCAACAGCTAGTGAAGAAAAAGGCTGGGCAATTGGATTGGGATCCACAAGAGCACTCCTAGAAAGTAAAGCACATGAAGAATCTTTTCTTATCAGAACCCATGCGAAAACCGTACCTTTAATCGCAAACTTAGGGGCTGTTCAATTCAATTATGGATACGGGGTAGAAGAATGCCAACGTATTATTGATCGAACAGAAGCTGATTCTCTCGTTCTCCATTTAAACAGCCTTCAAGAGGTTGTTCAAGATGAGGGAGATCTGAACTTTGAAAATTTATTACCTAAAATTGAAGAAGTATGCAAAAAAATTACGGTTCCTGTTGGTGTTAAAGAGGTAGGCTTCGGAATTGACGGAAGTGTTGCTAAAAAGTTACATGATGTAGGGATTGCATATATTGATGTAGCCGGTGCTGGTGGAACATCGTGGAGCCAGGTTGAGAAGCTACGTTCCAAAGACCCGCTCAGAAAAGCCGCTGCCGAAGCGTTTAACAATTGGGGAATCCCTACAAAAGACTGTATCGTATCTGTTAAAAGTGAACTTCCGAAAACTCCAATCGTTGCCAGCGGTGGAATGAAAACCGGACTTGATGCGGCTAAAGCGATCACTATTGGTGCGGATATCGTTGGTTTTGCACGCAGCTTATTACAGGCTGCAACAGAATCGGTACAAGCGGTTATGGAAGTGATGGATCAAATTGAATTTGAAATGAAAATGACGATGTTTGGTATTGGTGCAATAGATCTTGAGGCTTTAAAAAATACAAATCGAGTTAACATTATGGGACGATCATTATTGGATGATACAAACATATAAATGATAGAATGAACAGTGCTCTGTACTTTAGTTTTATGCTTTTTAAAGAATTGATAAATTGTTCTCTTTTTCTAAGCAGAATACTGTATGGGCAAGGAAAGATTATGATAAAATACGCTTTAGAACGTGAACGAGGTGTAGAAAGTGAAAATTGAAATATGGTCTGATTTTACTTGCCCTTATTGCTATGTTGGTAAAAAAAAATTAGAATTAGCAATTGAACAATTTGAACATAGACAATTTATTCAAATTGAATTTAAAAGTTATGAATTAGATCCTAATGTCTGTTTAGATTCGATTGAAGAAAAAATAAAGAAGTATGATATTCCAAATGAAAAAAAGCAAGAAATGAGAAGTCATGCGGAAGAAATTGGTTTAATTATTAATTTTGAAAGTCTCGTAGAAACAAATACATTTAATGCCCATCGTCTTGTTAAATATGCTGAAAAACAAGGTAAAGAATTAGATGTAATTGATCTATTATTTAAACGATATTTTAGAGATGGAGAAAATATTGGGGATAAAAATGTCCTATTATCGATTGCTGAAGAAGCGGGTTTAGATGATAAAGAGGTCGACTCTCTCTTATGTTTAAATAAATACGGAAGAGCAGTTCAAAACGATGAGTTAATTGCAAAAGAAATAGGCATAGAAGATGTTCCTTTTTTCATTTTCAATGAACAACTTGCGGTATCAGGCGTTCAAACTATTGAAATATTTAAAAACGTACTTGAAGAAACATGGGAAGAGTGTAAAGGACATTTAGACGTAAAAAAGGGCACTGAACAATGTTGTAAGTCCTATTGTGTTGGAGACGATTGTGATCAATTGTAAGATGTGAATAATTAGTGAATAAATTTGAAACAACTAACAAATGATCAGAATGCGTTGGTTGTTTTTTTTATTATCTATAAAAATAGATCGAATAGTCCTGCGGTGCTTTCGTGCCTAGTTCTCTGTGTAAAAGAGACTTGTAGCAATTTTAGAACCCTAGTTTTAATTCGTATCTAAATGTGAAAGATAAAAAAGGATAAAAATGTAATATGAAGTAATTCAGTTGCGCGCCCTAATTAATTTTGGTATACTCAGGTTGACGTACTAATTGATAATGAATATCATTATTATTTAGATTAATTCGTAGATAATAATGATGATAAATAGAGAGATTAAATATGAACTTCGTTATTTAGTAAAAATATTAACTATATTATCGGTTACATCAGTTTTTATTGGAAGGTGAGAAAGTATAAAATTTTCTTACTTCATAAGTGCAACTTTGGCTTTCGCCATAAAGGCTTGTCGATAAGCCTAGTTTTCTAAATGTAACAGATCTTTCTCCAACTGATTTGTTGAACTTAATAGAAGAGCAAGCCGAAGTCTTACTTGTAAGTAGAATTCCAAGATTTCTATACTGATTGCTGGTGCAATAACACACCATCAGGATATTATTATTAACTTTGTTGTTGATAATTAGTTCATTTATTAAATACCTAAAGAAAGTAGGGCGATGAGATGATCGAAATTAAAGGACTGACAAAGAGATATGGAAATAAATCTGTCGTAAAAGATGTATCGGTTCAAATTAAGCCTAAAAAAATTACGTCGTTTATCGGACCAAACGGTGCAGGGAAATCAACGTTACTCTCCATGGTAAGCCGACTGCTTGATGCAGACACTGGAGATGTGTTACTTGATAAAAACAATATAAAGAATATGAAATCTAATGAATTTGCTAAGCGTATTGCCATTTTAAGACAAGCAAATTTTTTCAATGTAAAACTAACGGTTCGACAATTAGTGTCGTTTGGTCGTTATCCATATTCAAAAGGTCGTCTGAATAAGGAGGATAATCGCATCGTCGATCAAGCGATTGAATATTTAAATTTAACAGATATCCAACATAAATTTCTAGATGAACTGTCTGGCGGTCAAAAGCAACGTGCATTTATTTCCATGGTTATTGCCCAAGATACAGAATATATTTTACTGGATGAGCCATTGAATAATTTGGATATGAAGCATTCTGTACAAATTATGAAAATATTACGTAAACTTGTCGATGAGTTAGGTAAAACAGTTGTGATCGTATTACATGATATTAACTTTGCTTCTGTTTATTCAGATCAAATCGTAGCATTGAGAGATGGACGTCTTGTAAAAGATGGTCCAACACACGAAATTATTAATTCAGAGGCATTAAACGAAGTCTATGATATGCATATTCCAGTTCATATGAAAAATGGTTGTCGTTTTTGCGTATACTTTGATTCTCAAATAGTTTAAAAGCAGGCTAACCGTTCCGAACTTCCAGAAGCCAAGTTGAGACATTAACTGTTTTCCTACAAATCTCCAAACTTCATGCTTTCTCAATGAATACCATTTGGGGAAAACATCTTCTCTATGGCAACTTTACTTAGGAGGATACAACTAATTTAAAAACAAAACGATTAATCGACCCCGTGCGTGCTTCTTTCATAGGGAGCACGCATGTCTATGATGTGGAACATAGTTTCAACCAAATGATTGTATCTTTTCAAGAAGCTTGTGTTTAAACGGTTTCTTCCATTGTTTAAGTTACTATTCTTACATGAATCATTTTATCATCGAATCTGTAGTTGAGAATGGAATGGGAATAATGGAATTTTTAAGCTGGTGATTATTGTACAAGGTATAAGATTAAAAATTTCAAACTTTCAAAATACAGTTGACAATGTTTTTTGATTTGATATACTCTAAATAGATTAATTGAGATTGATTATCAATATCAATGTTTTGTTTTGTCTTTGTGCACTATAGTGAAATAAGTATTATTTAAATCATGTACTAAAATATAACATAGATATTAATTTCATCAATTCAATAGTCTAAACTTCTAAAAATTTACATAAAGGGAGAATTAAAAGATATGAGAAAATCCAATATTTTCAGATTTACTTTTATTATAGCAATTTTCGCGATTTTCACTTTGATGTTGGGAGCTTGTTCAAATTCAGGTAATGAAACGGATGATGCTGATGAGCAAGTAAATGATTCTACTGAAACGGATGAAGAAGCAGGGGGTTCTTCCGAAGATACAACGATTGAAATCACTGATGCGCATGGAACTGTTACAGTCCCGGTAAATCCAAAGAATGTGGTTGCTTTAGATAGTAGAACTTTTAAAACATTATCTGATTGGGGAATTGAATTAGCTGCTGCTCCAAGGGATTTAATACCTGCAGATATACCATATGCAGATGATGAATCAATTCAAAACATAGGAAACCACCGTGAACCAAATCTTGAAATTATAGCAACTGTTGACCCTGAACTTGTAATTGTTGGTCAAAGATTTGGCGACTATTATGAAGATATAAAAGAATTAGTGCCAAATGCAGCTGTTATTGATCTTAATTTTGATGTTTCCGAGGAAGCGGATACTCCTGGAGACAATTTAGTAAATGGATTTAAGGATGCTACAACCACTTTGGGACAAATTTTTGATAAAAATGAAGAGGCTGAAAAGTTGATAGCCGATTTTGATCAAGCTATTGAAGATGCTAAATCAGCGTATAATGGAACGGATACAATTATGAGTGTTGTCGTATCTGGTGGAGATATTAATTTTTCAGCTCCTCAATCTGGTCGTGTTTGGGGACCATTGTATGATATTTTCGACTGGACTCCTGCATTAGAAATTGAAAAAGCTTCTTCAGACCACCAAGGTGATGATATTTCTGTTGAAGCAATAGCAGAAACTAATCCTGATTGGATTTTCGTAATGGACCGTGATGCTGCGATATCTTCTACAGAAGATGCAGTTCCTGCTCAAGATGTAATCGATAATGCACCTGCTCTTCAAAATACAACTGCTATTACTGAAGAACAATTATATTATGCACCAGCGGACACTTACACAAATGAATCAATTCAAACTTTTATAAAGATATTTGAAGATCTTGCTGATATTTTAGCTGAGTAGTATAGGAGAGTAACTATAGTGCCTAAAAATAGAATGCTGAAAATGTTTGGGGCTGGGAATTCCCAGCCCCAACGTTATAATCATCAAAAAATATGGACGAAACCTTTTATTTTAGCAATCATTGTTGTTATTATTCTAGGGATTATTTCTATGTTTACTGGAGTTTATGATATTCGAGGACAAGAGGATGGAATGGAGATGTTTTTCATCACTCGTATTCCAAGGACAGCTTCACTAATGTTGACTGGAGCTGCAATGGCGATGTCAGGACTCGTCATGCAGCTTATAACACAGAATCGCTTAGTTGAACCTACGACAACCGGAACAATTGAATGGGCAGGTCTGGGGCTGGTTATTGTTTATTTATTATTCCCTGCGCCAACTTTAGTTCTAAGAATGACTGGAGCAATCATTTTTTCCTTTATAGGAACGATGGTTTTCTTTTTGTTTTTAAGAAGAGTTAAACTTCGTTCTTCTTTAATTGTCCCGATTATTGGAATAATGCTTGGAGCGGTTATTTCTGCAATTTCCACTTTTATTGGACTCGCTTTTCAAATGTCGCAAAGTGTGGAAACATGGTTTGTAGGCTCTTTTGCATCGATTCAAATTGGAAGATATGAATATTTATGGCTGATTGTTGTAATTACTTTTCTTATTTTTATCTATGCTGATAGATTGACTTTAGCTGGATTAGGAGAAGATGTTACAACAAGTCTTGGAGTGAGTTATAATAAGATTGTTCTTATAGGTACTGGCCTTATTGCTTTTGCAGTTGGAATTGTTGCGGCTGTTATTGGAAACTTACCTTTTTTAGGTTTAATTGTGCCAAATATTGTTTCCATGTTTAGAGGAGATGATCTTAGGAGTAATTTGCCTTGGGTATGTGTGTCTGGAATGGGGGCGCTGACCATCTCTGATATAATATCCCGAACAATTATAAAACCGTTTGAAGTGCCTGTCTCGTTGATACTTGGAACAGTGGGCGCAGTTGTATTTATTGTTATTTTATTGAGAAGAAGGAGGCTAGGATAAAAAATTGGAATATATTAATAAGAAACATGTCGAAATTGATTCTAGCCTTCAAAATAAAAGTAGAGCAGCTAAAGCTTTTCGTTCTAAGAAGGATGAAAAACGTTATTGGATATTGCTGACAGCGTTGATTGGATTGGGCGTTCTTTCTTCGTACGGACTTTTAGTTTATAACAATCCAGTTCCAGTAGATTCGCCTTCTTTTATCCCCGTCGTAAAAAGAAGAATGGTAGCTATTACTGCAATGATTATTGCTGCAATTTGTCAGAGTATGGCGACCGTTGCTTTCCAATCGGTTACGAATAATCGGGTTATAACTCCTTCACTTTTAGGATTTGAAGCACTCTACTCTACCATTCATACAAGTACAATGTTTTTCTTTGGTGCTAGTGTATTTATAGGTTATAGTGGCACTGGATCATTTATATTTCAAGTGGTTGTTATGGTGTTGATGTGTTTGATACTTTATGGGTGGTTGCTTTCTGGAAAGTATGGGAATTTACAACTTATGCTTTTGGTTGGAATCATTATCGGAACTGGGCTAAGATCTCTGTCAACTTTTATGAGAAAACTGCTTGCACCGGCTGAGTTTGATATTTTACAGGCAAAATTGTTTGGTTCTGTCAATAATGCGGACTCAGGTTATTTTCCGATTGCAATTCCAATAATAATAATTGTAGGATTTCTTCTTTTTGCTTATTCTAAGAAATTAAATGTATTGTCGCTCGGAAAGGATATCTCTAAATCCTTGGGAGTTAATCATCAATTCAGTATAATTTATGTTCTTGTATTAGTTTCTATTTTAATGTCAGTCTCAACGGCTTTGGTTGGGCCACTTACTTTCTTCGGGTTTTTGGTTGCAACTTTGAGTTATCAGTTGGCGCCAACTTATGATCATCGCTATATTTTTCCAATGGCTCTTGCTATCGGATTTTTAATACTAACTGGGTCATATTTTATTATGTACCATGTGTTTAATGCTCAAGGCGTAGTATCAATTATTATCGAAATTGTTGGTGGATTAACATTTTTAATTATAATTTTAAAGAGGAAGACTTTGTGATAATTTGAGTTTACCAATACTTTTATTCCTCATCTGTTAAAAGTCGTGCGTGATTGCTTTCAACAGAATTGAGGATATTTTTTTGCTGTCTGTCTTAGGGAGCGAGAGCGCTAGGCCTTTCTAGACCGAGTGTCACGAGCGCAACCTATAATGGGTTTTTAAAGATTCCACGCCCAATCATAATTCCATCCACACCGTATTGTTCGACGATCAGGTATATCTCCGTTAATCGTTAAGAGAGTCTGCGGAGCTATTTTATCCCGAAGTTTCTAGATTTATGGAATCAATTCCCAATGTGCATCTACATTGGGAATTTTTTTCTTTGTTCGTAAATGAATAGATAAATTTACAATGTCTAGTTTAAGGATGTGGGTCAACCACTCCTTCCATTCGTCAATATACGTATATCCGAGCCTTGTTTTTACACTTACAGGCAGTCCACCTATTCAAGTTCATTTTCTTATAAAATGTACTATATTTCCCAGTCTACTAGCTCAATGTGAACAGAGAAAGAACGTCATATTCATTCATAAAGGAAACGTTTTGGTAAGTGTCTTTATAAAATTTACATCTTCTTTACATTAAATTAATCGTTAATACACATTCGAGTTTTATACTGATGTTGAAGTTAAAAATCTTTCAAAGGAGAGGAATCAAAGAATGGAGCTTAAAAAATTGTGGGGGCTTTTAGTTATTGGAGTATTAGCTGTTGTTTTAGTAGCTTGTCAGAGTTCAGATTCAGAAAGTAAAGAGTCAAATGAAACAGCAGAAAAGAACGAAGAACAAGTGAAAAGTGATAGTACGGATCTTGAAGGCAGTGTCGTAATTGATGGTTCAGGAACAGTGTACCCTTTAATGGCAAAAATTGCAGAAGAATATATGTCGACAGAACAAGAAGGAGTTTCTGTAGAGGTTGGTCGAGCAGGAACTAGTGCAGGGTTTGAAAAGTTTTTAGTAGAGAATGGTACAGATTTTAACGACGCTTCTAGAGAAATAAAAGATGAAGAAGTACAAAAAGCAGAAGAATTAGGGATTGAAGTAAAAGAACTTAAAGTTGCACTTGATGGTTTAACATTTGTGATCAATCCGGAAAATGATTGGGCAACTGAAATGACAGCAGAAGATATAAAGAAAATTTTCCTAGCTGATGGTGGAGTAACGAACTGGTCGGACATTAATCCAGAGTGGCCTGATGAGAAAATCAATACGTATGGACCAAATGAAAGCCATGGAACATATGAATTTTTCTTTGAAAATGTGTTGGAAGAACAAGATTTAGTCAACGACGTTAATTTACAGCAAGAATATTCAACATTAGTAAACTTAATAGCTGATGACAAAAATGGGATTGCATTTTTTGGATTTGGTTACTATGTGAACAACCAGGATAAACTTCAAGCAGTGCATGTTGACTTTGGGGATGGGCCTGTAGAGCCATCATTAGATACAATTGCTGAAGATGGGGATTATGCAGATTTTACAAGACCTGTTTTCACCTATTTAAATGTAAATAACGCAAAAGAAAAAGCACAAGTACTTGACTTCGCCGAATATACCTTAGAAAACATCAATACATTTGCAGGTGAAACCGGATTTGCACCGATTCCTAATGAAGAAATCCAAGAGAACTTAGAGTTTTTAGAAGGTCTAGAATAAATAATACTAAATTTATCAGAAAGGAGGTTTCTTTTTGGCATACTCAATGGATGGTGAAAAAGTGAATGTTCAAAGATTAATAGAAGAAAAGCAAAACTCTAATAAATGGAGAGTAAGGATGGAAAAAGTTGTTCCATTTATTCTCTTTTTAATTGCTAGTATATCCATTGTTACAACAATAGGGATCATGTACATTCTGTTAAAAGAATCTATGCAATTTTTTAAAGAGGTATCTATCATAGAGTTTTTCACGGGAACAGTATTAAAGCCTTTGAGTTCCGAAGCGTCATTCGGAGTGTTGCCTTTGTTAATGGGGACATTAATTTCTACAACGATTGCAATGCTCGTGGCACTTCCTGTTGGGCTCATGTCGGCAATCTATTTAAGTGAATACGCTCCAGATCGAATTAGGAGAATTTGTAAGCCACTACTTGAAGTATTAGCTGGTATTCCTACGATTGTATATGGATTCTTTGCATTCACCTTTGTTACTCCCATATTAAAACATATTATTCCGGAGCTTGAAGCTACGAATATTTTAAGCCCGGGAATAGTAATGGGAGTCATGATTATACCGATGATAGCTTCTTTATCAGAAGATGCAATGAGTGCTGTACCTAACACGATGCGAGAAGGTGCTTTAGCGTTAGGGGCTACTAAACTAGAAGTGGTATTCAAAATTGTTATTCCAGGAGCACTTTCTGGGATAATTGCTTCGGTGGTACTAGCTTTATCTAGAGCAATCGGAGAAACAATGATTGTAACAATAGCAAGTGGAAGTACAAAGAATTTCACCTTGGATGTAACTCAATCAATGCAGACGATGACTGCTTATATTGTTGAAGTAACAGGTGGAGATGCTCCAGCTGGTTCAACCATTTATTATAGCTTATATGCCGTTGCAATGACGCTGTTTGTTTTTACTCTTGTAATGAATTTGTTTGCAACTTTCATTTCAAAAAAGTGGAGATACCAATATGAGTAAGAAAAGGGGAGAATGACCATTCATTATATAAGTGCAAGTGAAAGAGGTACTAGAATGAAAATGCGTATTATTATAAATGAATTAGCAAAGTATCTTTTTCTTCTAGCAACATTGTTTGGAATAGTAGTTTTAGGAATTTTATTATATCAAATTTTTGCAGATGGATTCAGTTGGCTAAATATTGACTTTTTAACAAACAAGCTATCGACAGATGCTGAAAAAGCGGGGATATTAGGTGCTATTCTTGGAACGCTTTGGTTAATGCTTGTCGTTGCACCGGTAACGATGATTTTAGGTGTGGGCACGGCAATTTATTTAGAGATGTATGCTAAAAAGGGAAAAATACAGTCTATCATTCAAACGAATATTTCTAATCTTGCAGGTATTCCATCCATAGTATATGGAATTCTTGGTATGACGGTTTTCGTAAGAACATTACAGCTTGGAAATATTGTGTTAGCTGGTGGTCTCACAATGGCTTTATTAATATTGCCAATCACGATCGTGGCTAGTCAAGAAGCGTTACGGGCCATACCCGCTAGTTTAAGTGAGGCATCATACGGGATGGGGGCAACGAAATGGCAAACGATTAAAAATATCGTTCTTCCCGCTGCATTACCAAGTATTTTAACAGGAGCTATCCTTTCTCTATCTAGAGCAATTGGTGAAACTGCACCGCTCGTTGTCATTGGCATTCCTGCTTTATTAATACCATTACCAGGAAGTATATTTGATAAATTTACTGTCCTTCCTGTACAAATATATTATTGGACCTTAGATTCAACGATGATTAAGGAATATGCTAATCTTGCGGCAGCTGCGATCATTGTATTGCTAGCTTTACTATTAATTTTAAATTTGACAGCGATTATCATTCGAAATAAGTTTCAAAAAACATATTAATAAGGAGTTGGGAAAATTGAGTACTGTAACAATTGAACGTCCTAAAAATAAACCACAAGCAAATGTAAAAGTGTTAAAGACGGTAGAAGTAAATAAGAAAGCTATGTTCGAAACACAAAATTTTAATTTATGGTATGGGGAAAAGCAAGCGTTAAAAAATATCGATATTTCCATTCATGAAAAAGAAGTAACGGCAATCATTGGACCTTCCGGCTGTGGAAAATCTACTTATTTAAAAGCGTTAAATAGAATGGTAGAGCTAGTCCCGAATGTCCGGATGACTGGAAAAGTCATTTATGATAATAAAAGTATTTTTGATCCTTCGGTAACGGTGGAACAACTGCGAACCCAAGTCGGAATGGTTTTCCAAAAACCAAACCCATTTCCGAAATCAATTTATGATAATATTGCTTATGGACCCAAAATACATGGGATACGAAATAAAATGATTTTAGATGAAATTGTTGAAACAAGCTTACGGAATGCGTATCTTTGGGATGAAGTAAAAGATCGTTTACATGAAAATGCGTATAGACTATCTGGTGGTCAACAACAAAGATTATGTATTGCTCGATGCTTAGCGATTGATCCTCGTGTAATTTTGATGGATGAACCAACATCAGCTTTAGACCCGCAGTCGACGTTAAAGGTGGAGGAATTAATCCGTACATTAAAAGAAAAATACACGATTGCTATCGTTACCCACAATATGCAACAGGCAGCTAGAATTTCAGATCGAACTGCATTTTTTCTGAATGGAGAAGTAGTTGAATTCGCCGAAACAGCCCATATCTTTAATAATCCAAGTGATAAACGTACGGAAGGATATGTCAGCGGCCAGTTCGGTTAATTAAATATCAATCTCAACACGTTGAACTATCTGAGAAAGATAGTTTTATTTTTTTAGGAAAAAGCAGAATAACCACGAAGATGCCGATTTAACCACAGGAAACTAGAAATACCCACGGTCTGCTGCGTTATCCAGCTAAATCGTGAAATGCCCACGAAGCTACCGATATATCCACGGGAATCTAGAAATATCCACGAAGAACAGGATTTAACCACGGGAATCGTGAAATAACCACGAAGATCAAGGTTTATCCACGGGAATCCTGAAATACCAAGGTCTGCTGCGTTATCCAGCTGAATCGTGTGAAATATCCACGAAGATACCGATTTAACCACATGAATCCCGAAATACCCACGGTCTCCTGCGTTATCCAGCTAAATCGTGAAATGCCCACGAAGCTTCCGATTTAACCACGGGAATCCCGAAATATCCACGGTCTCCTACGTTATCCAGCTGAATCTAGAAATATCCACGAAGCTTCCGATTTAACCACGAGAATCCTGAAATACCCACGAAGCTTCCGATTTAACCACGGGAATCCCGAAATATCCACGAAGCTTCCGATATATCCACGAGAATCCCGAAATATCCACGAAGATACCGATTTAACCACGAGAATCCCCAAATATCCACGAAGATCAGGACTTAAACACGGGAATCCCGAAATGCCCACGGTCTCCTGCGTTATCCAGCTGAATCGTGAAATATCCACGAAGCTTCCGATATATCCACGAGAATCCCGAAATATCCACGAAGATCAGGATTTATCCACGAGAATCGTGAAATAACCACGAAGTCTCACTTTATCCAGCTAAATCGTGAATAACGAGGTTCTCATTTATCCATTGGAAAAATCGCCTTGCACTTTGGCGAGGGCGACTTAAAAAAATGTAATAACTATTCAACAACAATATAAGTAGCCTTCACAGGACCATGTACACCGACTACTAAATTTAACTCGATATCTGCACTATTACTTGGACCCGTTATGAAGCTAACACAAGATGGGATTACTTCACCATTTTTGTTTTTTTCATGGATGATTCGTGTTGCTTGGGACATTCTAGGCACAAGCGTTTCTTTAGGGATAATTGCAATATAATGAGTTGGAAGCAAGCTTATCGTACGGCTGTTATTTTTATTGTTTAGTAGTGTTACCGTTCCGGATTCTGCTAATGTTATATCACTAAACGTTATCCCAATATTTGCTTGTTCCGCAAAATGAACATTTTCGTTGCCTTTCTTTTCATCCCATTTACAAACTTCGATATGATCGGAATTAAGATGATCATAAAAAGAGCTCAATCCGAATGCTGAATTTCGTTTATCATTTGCTGTTATGATTGATCCTCCACCATATTCGATAATCGTCTCATGCAATATCCCCGGTAAATTTTGTTTCGTTCCTCTTTTAAACGTAGTGTGAATCACTTTACATTGTTCTTCTAAAACATCAATTAATTCATTTTTAGACAGTTCATGATATACTTCCCATTGCGGTTGTTTCGTCCACACAGGTTTTGTAATTTCAGTCTTTATTCGCGGTCTGTTAAGTTGGTCAGCAATATTTTTTAAAAAACTTTCTCTGTTTTTAATCATTGTGTTCTTCCTTTCTGCCTGTTACGATACCACGAGCGAAAGGTTTGTCTTTTTGGAGCTGGAAAATCACGTGTATCTGTCCAACCTTTTAATGGTCCGGGTCCATTGGATATTTGTTCTTCTTTTATCCATGGTTTTAAGGTCGTTCTAACCATTTTTGCACTTAGTTTATAAGCGGCGGGATTTGATGCCCATTGTGCAAATCCTGCCATCATCATTTTTTCTGAAACAGGTGCTTTATTTTCTTTTTCCACAATTATTTCCCGGTGTCTAATAAGCAATTCATGTAGTGGTATTTTTACGGGACAGGCTTCTGTACATGCCGCGCATAAAGATGACGCATAAGGAAGTTCTTGATGATTTTCATACCCATCAAGAAGAGGTGTAATGACCGCGCCGATTGGTCCCGGATAAATGGATCCATATGCATGGCCGCCGATATGACGATAAACTGGACAAACATTAATACATGCTGCACAACGAATGCAATGTAGAGCAGACTGAAATTCTGTTCCAATTATTTTGGAGCGTCCATTATCAACAATTACGAGATGGAATTCGGATGGTCCATCGATTTCTTTGTCAAGGCGCGTTCCAGTTAACGCTGTAATATAACTTGTAAGTTTTTGACCTACCGCAGCTCGAGTTAACAGGCTTACTAATATATCAAGTTCTTCCCATGTCGGTACAATTCGTTCCATCCCCATGACAGCTATTTGTGTATCTGGTAAGGAAGTGGCAAGCCTTGCATTACCTTCATTTGTAACAAGTGTCACTGTTCCTGATTCTGCTACAGCAAAATTACAGCCGGTTATTCCAATATCTGCTGATAAAAAATCTTTGCGCAATTGCTCACGGGCAAAAAGGGTAAGGTCTTCGGGAATTGCAGTTCCGTCATACCCTTTTTTATCTGCAAAAACGTCACGAATTCTTTCTCTATCCTTATGTAAAGCAGGTGCAACAATGTGAGAAGGGGGATCATTATCTAATTGTAAAATCCACTCACCTAGGTCTGTTTCAACAACTTCAACCTCTTCTTTTTGCAATACTTCATTAAGACCAATTTCTTCTGTCACCATTGACTTAGATTTAACTACTTTTTTTCCGTTTTTCTGTTTGACAACAGTTTTAATATAATCAGTGGCTTCTTCGGCTGTTTGTGCAAAAAATACATTTCCACCACGCTTTACAACTTGATTACTTAACTGATCTAAATAATAGTCGAGATGTTCAATCGTATGTTTACGGATTTCTTCCCCCAAAGCTCGCCAATCATCCCAGTTTCCGATCCCTTCTTCAGACCGAATACGTCCCGTTTTCAAACGCTCTTGTGCTGATGAAACAGCATTTCTCATAAATGTATCGTCTAATCCTTTTTGTACCCGCGCTTCGTAAGGACTTTGATTAATTTGAATACCCATAAAAATCCTCCTTCCAATTATTGTGTATTTAATATTTCAGCAATATGAATGACTTGCACATTTTTCCCTTCACGAGACATCATGCCGCCAATATTCATTAAACATGCCATATCGCCCCCGACTAAATAATGAGCTCCTGTTTCTGACACATGTCGTGACTTTTCTTTCACCATTTCCGTTGATATGTCGGCATTTTTAATCGCAAATGTTCCACCAAACCCGCAACAATCTTCTTTCATCGGGAGCTCGATTAATTCTATCCCTTTTATTTGTTTTAAAAGTTGAATAGGTGCCTCCTTCACTCCTAGAACTCTAGTCATATGACATGAAGGATGATAAGTGACTTTCCCAACGAATTTAGAGCCGACATCAACGACATTCAAGATATCAACTAAAAATTGCGTTAACTCATATGCCTTATTTGCAAGCTCTGTTGCTCGTTCTTCCCATACAGGATCACCGGCAAATATTTTTGGATATTCTTTTAACATACCGACACATGAACCAGATGGCCCTACTACATATTCGGCATGTTCAAAAGCCTGAATCATTTGTTTCATTGCTTTCTTCGATTGTTGTAAATAACCGCTATTAAATGCAGGCTGCCCACAACAAGTTTGGGATTCAGGAAAATCGACTTCACATCCTGCACGTTCTAAAATTTCTACCGTATCCTTGCCCACATTTGAATGAAACATATCACATACACAAGTAATAAATAAGGAAACTTTCATACTGATTGTCACCTCCAAAAATTAGTTAATATATGGTGAGAGAGATTTTTCTACACTTTCTAAATGTTGAATCATGTATGTCGCTGCTTGTTCAGGTTGTTTGTTTTTAATCGCTTTAAAAATGAGTTCATGTTCGTTTATTAATAGATTCTTATTATTCTCTGACTCAAGAATAATTTCTTGGGCATCGCGAATTGTTTCAATCATCATTTTCGAGATACTTTGTAGTAAATTCATTAACATTTTATTTCTGGAACTCTTCGTAATTAAAAAATGAAAATGATAATCGGATTTTTCATCTAACTGGTTCGTTTTCATATCTACTATTGCTTGGTCTATTTGAACGAGATCCTCATGTGTACGGTGTTGAGCAGCTAATCGTACAGCACCAACTTCTAAAATTTTCCTCACTTCCATTAATTCTTTAATATCTTCCTTTTTCATTAATAACGCCGTCGTAATTGGTAGAGAAATAGAATCGGCATTGAAGTCAGCAATAAATGTTCCTTCACCATGTTGTATATGTACGATGCCCATCCCTTTTAAACCGCTTAATGCTTCTCTAATGACCGATCTGCTGACACCAAAGTTTTTGGCAAGTTGTTCAATAGAATCAAGCCGATCCCCCGCTTTTAATTTTTTTTGTTTAAGCATTGAAATAATTTGTTCAATTACTTTTTCATAGTTTTTCTTTGAACTTATCGGTTCGTATAACATTATTTCCTCCTTTTTTCAGCAGATAGGAAAGTATAAAACTTTCTTGACTCGCATACGTGCAACTAAGGCATTCGCCATTAAGGGATTGGCTAATGCCAAGTTTTCTGAAAAATACATAAGGTCATCAGATGACTAATCTGTAAAAAAATATTATACTATTAATATCACATTTATTAAAAACGGTCAATAGATGACTTGTCGGTATAATAGAAAAAATGTTAAAATTTAGAATTCACTTTCTAGTCATTATTACTTGATAAATAAATAAAAAATTGATTGAATAGATGTACAGCAATTCCAAAAGGAGATTTAATTTTATGAAAAATTATATAATAGGATTCTTAGTATTCTTATTTGCTGGAATACTAGTAGGTTGTGGGGATGATAACGAGAAAGAAATAGAGGAGTCATCGGAACAGAAAGTAGAAATAACGGAAGCTGAAAAGGTTGACGAAACCGATATTGTTGCAGTTGTAAATGGTGATGATATTAAAGGTGAAACATATAATCTTGTTTATTCACAATTGAAACTTCATGCTGGGGCTTTTGAAGAAGAAGTAGATAATAATGAAATTAAACAAGCTACAATGGAATCCTTAATAGATAGACAACTTCTCTTGCAACAGGCAAAAGAAGAAGGGATTGAAATTACGGAAGAAGTAGTTAATTCTGAGTTTGAAACTATTAAATCCGAAAATAAAGAAGCACTTGAAACTCTGCTTGAACAGTATCAGATTACTGAAAATGGTTTTAAAGATCAGCTGAAGTTTGAACTAACGCTAAATGAATTTCTGGCTAAAACGATTGAAGTTACGGTAACGGATGAAGAAGTAGAAGAACAATATGAAAAAGCGAAAGAAGGAAATGATAGTATTCCGGAATTTGAAGAAATTAAAGATCAACTAAAAAAACAACTGCTGCAGCAAAAAACAGATGAAGCACTACAAGCAAAAATTGACAAAGTAAAAGAAAAATCAGAAATAGAAGAAAAGATATAGATCTAGTATCTTATTATCTTTTTTTATAGAGGATGTTCAAAAAGTCCGGTAAAAATGACACTGCGAATTTCGCACGAATGCTTGTTTCTCCGCTACTCATGTATCTAAATGCATACATTCCGCTGACGGGAACTGCGCCGCCTCGAACTTCTTGATCCTTTTTATCCTCCTTTTTGAACACGCACGTATATTGAATTTACAGAAAAGTATAATTAAACTAAATAAAAGACTTGGACAAACGAATTAGATCGATTTGCCAGTTGTCTAAAGGAGAAAGGACATCATTATGAATAAACTAAAATTTTCATCTCACCTGGCAATTGGTTTTATGCTTTTTGCCTTATTTTTCGGAGCAGGAAATTTAATCTTCCCAGCACAGTTAGGACAATACTCAGGTACAAATATATGGCCTGCAGTTATTGGTTTTTTAATTACAGGGGTTGGATTACCTTTACTTGGAATATTAGCCATGGGCTTTTCGGGAAGTAAAAACTTGCAAGAACTAGCGAGTAGAGTGCATCCCATATATGGACTTTTTTTCACAGCACTACTTTATTTAACGATCGGGCCATTTTTTGCGGCACCAAGAACGGGAACGGTTGCTTATGAGGTAGGGATTGCTCCATTTGTCGCTGATGGTTTTCAACAAATAGGACTATTTATTTTTACATTACTCTTTTTTATCGTTACACTTTTATTTTCCGCATTCCCTGCAAAAATTGTGGATAACGTTGGTAAAATATTGGCTCCGGCGTTAGTTTTTTTACTTGCTATTCTATTATTTGTCGTTATGTTTAACCCAATGGGGGCAATTCAAGCACCAGAAGAAGCTTATCAAAGTGGAGCTTTTGTAAAAGGATTTCTTGAAGGATATAACACGATGGACGCTATAGCATCACTTGTATTTGCAATCATAGTTATTTCCGCCATTCGTTCCTTAGGTGTAACTGATAATAAAAGAATATTTGCTGAGGCAGCCAAATCAGGTACTATAGCAATTATTTTATTAGGTTTAATCTATGTCGGTATAGCTTACTTAGGAGCAACGAGTGTTCAGACATTAGGTATATTTGATACAGGTGGTCCTGTATTAAGTGGAGCTGCTGGTCATTATTTTGGAACATTTGGAAACATCATGTTGGCAATTGTAATTATCCTAGCTTGTTTAACAACGGCAATCGGACTAATTACAGCGAACGCAGAATATTTCCATACGTTATTCCCTAATATCAGTTACAGAACATTAGTTGTATTTTTCTCATTGATTACATTTATTTTTGCAAATTTCGGACTAGCAAATATTATTACTTTTTCAATCCCGGTATTAATGTTCTTATACCCACTTGCAATTGTCTTAATGTTATTAACATTTCTTTCGCCATTGTTTAATCATTCACAAATCGTGTATGTCGGAGCGATTGCAGTTACATTTCTTATTAGTATTTTTGACGGATTAACTGCACTGTATGATTCGCTTGGTATAGAAGACTTAGGTTGGATGGAACCAATTATTAATTTCTACAGTTCGGTACTCCCGTTGTATGACCAAGGTCTTGGATGGTTATTACCGGCGCTTATCGCAATTGTAATCACAAGTTTAATTGCGTGGTATCAAAAAGCAAATATCGTTCAGAAAGCATAAGTTTTAAATTTCCATACATCTTGTTACTATATAATTAAGATAGGGACAAGATGTTTTTTATTTCTCTTATCAGGAGGAGAAGCAGGTGCAAAAGATATTAATTGTAGAGGACGATGAAAAATTAGCCACTCATTTAGCGAAGGAAGTTAAGAAATATGGCTATGACGTATTAATAGGTACTGACTTTTCAAATCTAATGAACGAATTTAATATTTATCAACCTCATCTTGTATTGTTGGATATTAATTTACCAAGTTATGACGGCTTTTATTGGTGCAGGCAAATACGGCAAGTATCGACCTGTCCGGTCATTTTTATTTCTGCCCGTACTGGAGAGATGGATCAAGTAATGGCACTCGAAAATGGTGGGGATGATTTTATTACGAAACCTTTTTCACCAGAAATTGTGATGGCAAAAGTGCGAAGTCAATTAAGACGAGCTTATGGAGAATACGCGGCTCAACAACAAGAACGGATTGTAGAACAAAAAGGACTGCAACTTTTTCCTGAACGACTTGAGCTTAGCTTTAATAATAAAACAATCTCTGTAACTAAAAATGAGGCGGATATTATTGAAATATTATTAGAGCGTTTTCCACGAGTTGCTGGCAGAGAAGATTTATTAGAGAAATTATGGGATGATCAAACATTTGTGGATGAAAATACGTTAAATGTTAATATAACACGAGTAAGGAAAAAGTTTTTAGAAGTTGGTATAGCGGATGCAGTTGAAACAATTCGCGGGGTTGGGTATCGATTACATGTGACATGGTAAGGAGATGCATCATGAAGCTGTTTTTAAAAGAACATATATTCCTCATAGTTGTACAGATTATTCAACTTACTACAGTTGTTGGAATAGTTTGGCTTGCTGGTTTTCGTCAAGTTGAAATTATTTTATATAGCCTATTTTTAGGGGGCTTTTTTCTCGTTTGTTATCTCATTTATTATTACATTCGACGCCGAAACTTTTACAAACGATTATCTGTACCAGTTAGAACACTTGATGAGACATTGCAAGAACAAGATGATGTTGCAATTGGAAAAGCATTAAACCAACTCTTGAAAGCACAATACAATTTATTCCAAGAACAATTTATCGTTATGGGGAAAAAACAGGAAGAACACCTGATCTTTATGGACAGATGGATTCATCAAATGAAAACACCTCTATCAGTTATCGAATTAATGGCAAAAGATTTGGATGAGCCCGATGCCTCCAGTTTTCGAGAAGAAACGGATCGATTAAAAGCCGGTCTAAATATGGTGTTATATATGGGGCGGCTGCGGACAATTGAGCAAGACTTTCATATTAAAAAAGTAGATTTATTAAAATTAATTCAGGAAGTAAATCAGGATAATAAACGGTTATATATTAGAAATAATCTTTATCCTGAGGTCAATGAGAAGCAAACTAACATCATGGTAGAATCGGATGAAAAATGGTTATTTTTTATGGTATCACAACTTGTTCAAAATGCAGTGAAATATTCAACTGGAAAATCGAATAAAATCCAATTTGTTTTGGATGAACAAGATGGAAATGTAGTACTAGAAGTGAGGGACTTTGGAGTCGGTATTCCAAAAGAAGACGTAAGAAGAATTTTTGATGCATTTTATACTGGAGAAAATGGTCGTCAATATCGTGAATCAACAGGGATGGGATTATTTTTAGTAAAGGAAGTTGCCGAGTATTTGGGACATAAAATAGAAGTGACATCGACAGTTGGAGAGGGATCAACATTTTGCATTATTTTCAACTAATTTTTAGAGGCATCAACAAGATTGAAAATTACGCTAAATTATTTCGTTATTCGCTGAATGTTTAGTTGAATCGCTGAATTCTAGTTCGAATCCGCTTCATCTGGGTTGCACTGACCCTTTTCTTACAACATTGTAAGGTAAGTGAAAGAAAAATCAATAGTTACCATAGACAATCCGTTATAAGCTAAAGATAGACATGAACGAAAGGGGTTTTTAAGTTGTTACAAGTGAAAAACTTAAGTAAAGTTTATGAAGGGAAAATACCTTATCGAGCTTTAACGGATATAAGTTTTACTGTTGATACAGGAGAATTTGTATGCATTATGGGTCCTTCTGGTAGCGGGAAAACTACGCTATTAAATATTATTGCAACAATAGATGAGCCAACAACTGGTGAAGTGCTAATAAAAGGAGAAAATCCACATAAGTTAAATAGAAATAAGTTAGCTAAATTCCGTCGAAGGGAATTAGGTTTTGTCTTTCAGGATTTTAATTTATTACACACATTGACTGTAGAGGAAAACATTGTTCTTCCTTTAACACTCGATAGTAAACGTGTAAAAGAAATGAAGGAAAAGGCACATGCTATTGCAGAAACGTTAGGAATAAAAGAAATAATGAATAAACGAACATATGAAATATCTGGGGGGCAGGCACAACGAACTGCGGTGGCTCGAGCGATGATTCACCAGCCGAAATTAGTTTTAGCCGATGAACCGACAGGAAATCTGGATTCAAAAGCGTCAAAAGATGTGATGGAAATGCTCTCTTTGATGAACGAGCAAGAAGAGACAACGATGATGCTTGTTACACATGATGCACAAGCGGCAAGTTACTCAGATCGAGTCATTTTTATTCGCGATGGGAAGTTGTATTCCGAAATTCATAAAGGGGATAATCGGCAAATATTCTTCCAAAAGATTATCGATACACTTTCCTTAATGGGAGGTAATGATGATGACCTTTCGTCAGTTCGCGTTTAATAATGTCTTCCGAAATAAACGCTTGTATGTTGCTTATTTTTTAAGTAGCGTATTTACGGTTATGGTGTTTTTTACATTTTTAAATTTTGCTTTTCATCCTGGATTAAATGGGGAGGGAATACATCCCAGTGTAACGAAAGGGATGTCCGTTGCTGGTGGGATTATTTATGTATTTTCCTTTTTCTTTATTCTTTATTCGATGAGTTCTTTTTTGCAATCAAGAAAAAAAGAATTTGGTGTATTAATGATCCAAGGGATGTCAAATCAACAAATTCGATGGATGGTATTTTTAGAAAATATGGTTATCGGCTTTTTTGCTACAGTAATAGGGATTGCACTTGGACTAGTTTTTTCAAAAGCAATACTACTTATTGCGGAAAATGTGTTAGTTTTAGATGGTAGTTTAAGCTTTTATTTTCCGATGAAAGCATTAATTGTAACTTTTATTTCGTTTATGATTTTATTTTTCTTTATTTCTATTTTCGTCACTTTTGTACTACGAACGAAAAAGCTAGTGAAGTTAATTAAGGGAGATAAAATTGGAAAAAGTGAACCAAAAGCATCCATTTGGTTAACAGTTATAGCCGTACTTTTAGTAGGAAGCGGATATGCAATTGCTTTATATGTGAAAGGCCCAGCAGTTGCCTTTGCTTTGTTTCCCGTTGTAACACTCGTTATAATCGGAACTTATTTTTTATTTACACAACTCAATGTATATGTCGTCAGAAAGCTAAAAGAAAGTGAACGTTTATTTTGGAAAAAAACAAATATGCTGTTGTTTTCAGATTTATCATATCGGATGAAAGATAATGCACGAGCTTTTTTTATGGTTGCCATTATTTCTACCGTTGCATTTAGTGCAATTGGAACACTCGTTGGACTGAATTCTTATTTAACAAGTGGGCTAAAATCTGCTCATCCTATTTCGTTTGTTTATACGGCAGAGGAGGCAGAAGAGAATAACAATGAAATTAACAAAATTGAACAAACGCTTGATCAATACGATTTAACGTATGATAAAGCTGAAATAGAATTAAATTATTACAATCAGAATGAGGATTCAATTTTAATTACAACTGCTGAGACGTATAATGCGTTTGCACGGATTACAGGCGAAAAAGAAATTGATTTAAAAGATACTCAAGTGGCCGTGGTGGAGCAAAGTTCTGGTAATATGTTGGTACCTCAAGCTAATTTAGAAAACTCATTTATTACATTAGAGGACGGAACGAATGCGAATGTGGATAAAAATTTGTTAGGTATTGCAAAGCCCAATGTGCTACCAGAAGTAATGCATTATTACATTGTGGGAGACCATATTTACGAGCAACTCTCATCTCCGGAACACACGAAAAAAGTTATTGGATGGCAAGTTCAAAACGGAGATAAAGATAAATTGATCGCAGCTGGTCAGAAAGTTTCGAAAGAATTTCCTGGAATCATGGCAATAGACCATGCTGTCCATGATATTAATAAAATGTGGAGCCCGATAATGTTTGTTGGATTATTTATTGGGATCGTGTTTTTCGTATCGGCAGGAAGTTTCTTGTATTTTAGACTGTACACGGACCTTGATGATGATAAAGAGAAGTTTATGGCAATTAGTAAAATTGGCTTAACGACAAAGGAAATGAACAGCGTCATCGGTAAGCAAATTACATTACTCTTTTTTGCACCGATTATTGTCGCAATAATCCATGGGGCAGTGGCATTAACCGCTTTATCACATATGTTTGGTTATAATTTATTTACGGAGTCAGCAATTGTCCTCGGAAGTTTCTTTGTTATCCAAGTTGTTTATTTTATAATTGTTCGTTATTTTTATACAAAGCAAGTAAGATTGGCTGTAGAATAGAAAAAAGGACTGTAGGGCTGGTGCTCTTCAGTCCCTTTTTTAGCAGATAAGAAAGTATAAAACTTTCCTACTGCATAAGTGCAACTAAGGCTTTCGCCAAGGCTTGGCGATAAGCCAAGTTTTCTAAAGTTTGCACTAAAGAGTTATTTCATCATTTGTTTAATTTGGGTGGATACAAAGTCTACAAAGAACTTTAATAAACCTTCTATTTTTGTATCTTTTAAAAAAATAATTTGATATGGACGACTAAGTTGAGGTAAATCGCTAATATTTACAATACGAAGGTTATCTGCTCTTAATTCTTCTTCTAAAGATAATCTAGGCAAAATACCAATCCCCATTTTTTTCATGATCATTTGCTTCACGAGCTTAATATTATCCGTTTCTAAAACGATGTTCGATTCTATTTTTAAATTGTGAAATGCTTTATTAATCAAAGTCCAATCGATTGAACCACGATTGAATAAGATTAACGGCTCATTGGCGACATCTTGCAAAGAAACATGCTGTTTGTGGTAAAAAGGATGGCTTGGGTACGTCACTAACACCAGTTCATCGTCGAATAAATGAATGGAATCAATTTTAGGATGATTAACGGAACGAGTAATCCCTAACGGTACTTCATAATTTAGAACCATATTTAATACGTTATGGGTATGTCCTGTATGAACGGTTAGTTTAATTTTTGGAAAGACTTTATAAAATTCACTAATTATTTTTGGTAAAATAAAATCTGCCATAATTAATACAGATGAAATACTTATTTCTCCTTCAGTAATTAAATTACGATTTTGAATGGAATGGATTCCTTCATCCATTTGTTCAAGCATTGTTTTAGCATAAGGTAAAAAGATTTCTCCTTCTTTAGTTAACGTAGCATATTTATCATTTCGGTTAAATAATGAACAACCTAAGATTTGTTCTAATGATTTGATACGAGCACTTACTGTTGGTTGGGATATAAATAAAATTTCTCCTGCTTTACTAAAACTACCAGTAAATGAAACATATAAAAAAGCTTCTAGTTGATTCAAATTCATTTTTATACCACCTATGTTATCAATCTTTTGTATAGAGGCATTGAAAAATATTCTTCATAAAATTCTATTTTTTTTCATATCTATTTATTAATTATATAGTAAATACGGGTATTTTCATCATACTTAAGGCGGATAAATAAAGGGTTATTAGCTTTTTAAATAAGTAGAACAAATAATATTAATTGGAAATATAGGGTAATATTCTATATAATTAAATAAAAATATTAAGTTATGGAAATGAATACCACTTTAATAGAAATCGCTAACAAAACCATTTTAGGTAAAAACATACAAGTTAAATGACGTAGCAAATATGGAGTAAAGAAAAACACTAGTTAATAAATAGGGGTGATACGAGTGTTACGTTATATTTTAAAACGCTTACTTATTATGCTAATTACGCTTTGGATCATCATCTCATTAACATTTATTTTAATGGTAAGTATTCCAGGTTCCCCATTTAATAGCGAAAGTTCCTCTAACGAAACTGTTCAAGCAAACTTAGAAGCACATTACAATTTAGACAAACCTTACTATGTTCAATATCTCCTTTACATAAAATCGATTGCTACATTTGACTTTGGTCCCTCTATTAAACAACCAGATCATTCGGTAAATGACCTTTTAGGTAGGGGCTTTCCAATATCTTTTGAATTAGGGATCATTACAATCATTGTCGCTGTACTATCTGGAATTACGTTAGGTGTGTTCGCTGCATTACGACATAATGGGATGATAGATTATTTAGCAATGGGGTTTGCAGTGTTAGGTATTTCAATTCCAAACTTTGTTTTAGCGACGTTATTAATCCAACATCTTGCGGTGAATTTAGAACTGTTACCTGTAGCAACGTGGTCTAGTCCAGCTCATATGGTTTTGCCAACGTTAGCATTAGCTACCGGTCCAATGGCGATTATCGCTAGACTTACTAGATCCTCTATGTTGGAAGTATTGACACAAGATTATATTCGAATGGCAAGGGCAAAAGGACTGTCTCCATGGAAAATTATTGTAAAACATGCCCTCAGAAACGCGTTAATGCCAGTTGTAACAATATTAGGAACATTAGTTGCAAGTATTTTAACAGGAACGTTCGTTATAGAAAAAATTTTTGCTATTCCGGGGATGGGAAAATATTTCGTTGAAAGCATTAACCAACGTGACTATCCAGTTATTATGGGAACGACCGTGTTTTATAGTGCCTTTTTGATCATTATGCTTTTTTTAGTTGATATCGCTTACGGCATATTAGATCCAAGAATTAAAGTTCATCGGAAAGGAGGAGAATAAATGAAAGCACTTCATGAAATGCAACCTGAAAAAAATTCTCCTGCCGAAGCACCCGATGAATGGTTCCGCTTACTAGAAAAAGAGCAAGGGATGGGGGAAGTAGTAGCACGCCCTTCACTCTCCTATTGGAAAGACGCATGGAATAGATTAAAGAAGAATAAATTGGCGATGGTAGGATTAATCTTCCTTATATTATTAACATTCATGGCAATTTTCGGTCCCATCCTTTCACCGTACGAGGTAAATACGCAAAATTTACCTGAACAGTACCAAAAACCATCTGCTGCACATTGGTTTGGAACAGATTCTGCAGGTAGAGATGTATTTACAAGAACATGGTATGGAGCACGTATTTCTTTATTTGTTGGATTAATGGCTGCATTAATCGACGTATCGATCGGGATTATTTATGGAGGGATTGCCGGTTATAAAGGAGGCCGAACAGACAATGCTATGATGCGAATTGTTGAAATCTTATACGGCCTACCTTATTTATTAGTTGTTATTTTATTACTCGTTGTACTTGGACCAAGTTTATTTACAATTATAGTAGCTTTGACAGTCACCGGCTGGGTCGGAATGGCAAGGATTGTAAGGGGGCAAGTCCTCCAAATAAAAAATTACGAGTTCGTCCTTGCCGCCCAATCGTATGGGGCTAAAAAATCGAGGATTATTCGAAAGAATCTTATACCGAATACGATGGGGCCGATTATTGTACAAATGACATTAACAGTACCTTCTGCTATTTTTGCCGAAGCTTTCTTAAGTTTTATAGGATTAGGTATACAAGCCCCATATGCGAGTTGGGGTGTGATGGCAAACGATTCGTTAGGTGCTATTTTATCTGGAAACTGGTGGACATTATTTTTCCCAGCATTTTTTATTTCATTTACAATGTTTGCGTTTAACGTACTAGGTGATGGATTACAAGATGCACTTGATCCAAAGTTAAGGAAGTAGGGAGAAAATATGGAGAAAATATTAGAGGTAAAAAATCTTCACGTAACTTTCTCCACGTATGGAGGAACAGTTAAAGCAGTAAGGGGCGTTCATTTTCATGTTAATAGAGGAGAGACTCTTGCAATAGTGGGGGAGTCGGGGTGTGGAAAAAGTGTCACGGCTAACGCTATTATGCGATTAATTCCCGATCCGCCCGGCAAAATAACCCGAGGGGAAGTGTTGTTTAAAAGAGATGATTTAACAAAAATAAGTGCAAAAAAAATGCGTTCCATACGCGGTGTTGATATTTCTATGATTTTCCAGGATCCGATGACAGCATTAAATCCAACTTTAACGGTTGGAAGTCAATTGACAGAAGGGTTACGTCAACATCATAAAATAGATAAAGATCATGCTAAGAAAAAAGCACTCGAAATGTTGAACCTTGTAGGGATACCAAATCCTGAAGAAAGGATGAATCATTATCCACATCAATTTAGTGGAGGGATGAGACAGCGTATCGTTATTGCTATTGCTTTAATTTGCGAACCTGATTTATTAATTGCTGACGAACCCACAACAGCTCTTGATGTTACCATTCAAGCGCAAATTTTAGAACTATTTGACAAAATACAGAAAAGAACAGGTGTAGCAGTTATATTAATTACACATGATCTTGGAGTTGTTGCTAAAGTTGCTGATCGTATTGCAGTAATGTATGCCGGTAAAATTATTGAAACAGGAACGAAACGAGAAATTTTTTATCAGCCATCACATCCTTATACTCGGGGGCTTTTAAACTCTATTCCTCGTTTAGATATGAGAGAAGAACAATTAGCACCAATCGATGGTACACCACCTGATTTATTCTCACCTCCTGCAGGATGCCCGTTTACCGCACGGTGTCCATATGCCATGGAGGTGTGTAAAAAAGTTTATCCCGCACAAACAGCATTTAGTCAATCTCACCATGTAGATTGTTGGCTCCAAGATGAGCGGGCGAAAAAAGTAATGGCTTCTATAGCCGTAAAACTATGAGGGGGTAAAAACATGAGGAAATATTTGTTGTTACTATTTGCCTTATTAACAGTGGTTGTTTTAGTTGCTTGTACAGCAAATGAAGATGCAGGAAAAGAAGAGACGCAAACGACAGATGAAGAGACTAAAGAAGGTGAGACAGATGGAGATGGTGGGGAAAAAATACTGCGATTAAATAATGGTGAAGAACCTACTTCGCTTGATCCTTCAATTGGGTTTGATCAATTGTCTTGGGATCCGTTGAATAACTTGATGGAAGGATTAACTCGTCTTGATAAGGACTCCCAACCGGCCCCGGGTGTAGCGGAGAAATGGGATATTTCCGACGATAAATTAACCTATACTTTTCATCTCCGTGAAGACGCAAATTGGTCAAATGGTGATCCTGTTACAGCAGAAGATTTCGTTTATGCTTGGAAGTATATGTTAGATCCAGAAACTGCCTCATCTGCAGCTTTTCTAGCCTATTTTATTGAAGGCGCCGAAGAGTACAATGCAGGAGAAGGATCGGCTGATGACGTAGCAATCAATACGATTGATGAAAAAACATTAGAAGTTGTCTTAACTGCGCCAACTGGATTCTTTTTGGATTTATTAACGAATCCAGCATTTTTTCCAATCAATCATAAAGTAGCTGAAGAAAATGAAAATTGGCATGCAGAAGCCGATTCATTCGTAGCAAATGGTCCATTTAAACTAGAATCATGGGAACATGACAATGAAATGGTATTTGCTAAAAATGAGCATTACTGGGATGCTGACGCCGTAAAGCTAGACAAAGTTCACTTTGCCATGGTAAATAATGAGAAAACACAATACCAAATGTTCCAAAGTGGAGAACTTGATACTGCTTCGATACCTTCAGAGTTATCGGATGAGCTAATCGAAGGTGACAATGTTTATATCGGTGAGTCTGGAGGATTGGAATTTTATCGCTTTAACGTCACGAAAGAACCATTTAATAACAAAAAGATTCGTCAAGCCTTTTCTTATGCGATCGATCGAGAGTCAATTGCGGAATATGTTGTAAAGAATAAAGTTGAACCAGCATTCGGTTATGTATCTCCTGGTTTTACTAGTCCTACAGGAGAAGATTTCCGTGATGTAAATGGTGATTTAGTTACACTTGACCCAGAAAAAGCAAAAGAACTACTTGAAGAAGGAATGAAAGAAGAAGGATACGATGAATTACCTGAAGTGGTGTTATCGTATAACACGACCGATAGTAATAAAGCAGTTGCTGAAGCAATTCAAGATATGTTGAAAGAAAATTTAGGTGTAGAAGTAAAATTAGAAAACCAAGAGTGGAATGTTTTTGCTGAAGCACAGCAAAATTTAGAACTTCAATTCTCAAGAAGTTCATTCATAAACGACTATTATGATCCAGTGAACTTCTTAGAAAGCTTCATTACTGATTCGTATATGAACAGAACTGGCTGGTCAAATGAAGAATACGATGAGTTAATTCAAAAAGGTAAGTCGGAGCCAGATGAAGAAAAACGTTGGGAAGCCTTATACGAAGCTGAAAAACTACTTGCTGAAGAAGCGATCGCAACACCGATTCGTTTTTATAACACGGTGGTACTCGAAGCAGAAGGGGTATCGGGCATACTAAGGCACCCTGTTGGATACTTTGACTTGAAATATGCAGATATTGAAAACTAATAAAATTAATGATCGAAGGAATGGCTCGCTTAGATAGGAGCCACTCCTCATTTATACGATAAAAGTAAGTCTTCAGTGAGCTGGGGTGAATTGGATGAAAGATGCTATTTTACAGGTGAACGATTTAACGAAACACTTTAATATTGGAAAAGGATCAGTTTTACAAGCAGTCAATGAAGTTAGTTTTGAAGTGAAAAAAGGAGAAATATTTGGACTCGTTGGTGAATCGGGTTGTGGAAAATCAACGATTGGTCGTACAATTATGGGACTTTATAATAAAACATCCGGTGATGTCCTTTATGATGGTGAAAATGTTCATGAGCTTTCAGACGATGATAAATGGCCGTTTTATCGTAAGATGCAAATGATTTTTCAAGACCCTTATGCTTCTTTAAATCCTCGATTTACAGTTAGTGAAGTAATTTCAGATCCAATGGAAGTTCATGGGATGAGTAGGAACCGGAAAGAGCGGATGGAAAAAGTATATCAACTATTAGAAGAAGTAGGTCTAAATCGTGATCATGCGAACCGTTATCCACATGAATTTAGTGGAGGGCAACGTCAACGAATTGGTATTGCACGAGCGCTTGCTCTAGAACCAGAATTCATCATTGCTGATGAGCCTATTTCTGCACTTGATGTGTCCGTACAAGCACAAGTTGTCAATTTATTAAAAAAATTACAGATGGAGAAAGGTTTAACATTTTTATTTATCGCTCACGATTTATCGATGGTTAAATATATTTCAGATCGAATCGGTGTGATGTATTTAGGGAATTTGGTTGAATTAACAATTAGCAATCAACTTTATGAAACGCCGCTTCATCCATATACAAAGGCATTATTATCGGCTATTCCGATACCAGATCCGGATATTGAAGAAACAAGAGAACGCATTATCTTAAAGGGAGAGCTCCCAAGCCCCATCAATCCCCCAAGCGGTTGTGTTTTTAGAACTCGTTGTCAGATGGCAATGGATATTTGCGCCCAAGTAAAACCTGAATGGCGAGAGGTTGAACCGAATCATTTTGTTGCTTGTCATTTATATAATTAAACCTAAGTAAAGAAGAATTTTAGTCATTAAAATGATAACACTTCAACGTTTAGACACTTTTTCTTTATTATGGTTCACTCCCAAAAAGGTAACTTATCCATTTTTTGCACTATATATAGATGTATCGTGATAGAAAAAACTACTATATATCGTGTTTTTGGATAACCTTTTTTTGAAAAATATCCTTTTTGGGGACTAACCTTTATTATTAATTTAACATAAAAATAATTAAGTATTTGAATATCGAGGTGAGTTACCTAGAACGAAAGGTGGCGACTCCGGTGGGATTAGCATGAGTCTTGAGTCTCCACAGCGACCACCTGTAGTGGAAATCGATTCTAACATAAAAATAATAGTAGATAGATAACTTTATGATTCATTTTTATGAATGGATGAATAGACAAAGGAGAATCGTTTGGATGAAAATAATCGATACACATTGTGATGCTCTATATAAAATGCAACAGGCGAAACGCAGTAATACGTTTTTGGACTTTAAAAAGGAAAAAACGTTAGACACGAATTTAGAAAGGTTGAAAGAAGGGGAACTGTTATTACAATGTTTTGCAATATTTATTTCTCCAGAAGTTCCGACAGATAAATTATGGGAGTACGCTTTAGAACAGGCTGAATTGTTTCATACGGAAATTATTGAAAAAAACTCAGAAATGAAGTTTATTAAACGCTGGGATGAGATAGATAGTTTAAAAGATAGGGAAATAGGTGCTATTTTAACATTAGAAGGTGCTGATGCATTCGGAAATGACTTAAATAAATTAAAAGAGCTATATGATCTTGGTGTAATGTCAGTAGGACTTACATGGAATCATGCTAACTTATGTGCAGATGGTGTAGGAGAAGAACGGGGTGCCGGTTTAACCGCCCTTGGGAAAGAAGTTGTCAAATTAAATAATGAACATCGCGTTTTAACTGACGTATCTCATTTATCAATAAAAGGCTTTTGGGACGTGATGGAGCTTGCAAACTATCCAATCGCTAGCCATTCTAATGCTCGAAGTGTTTGTGACCATCCACGTAATCTTAATGATGAGCAAATCAAATGTTTATTTGAGAAAAATGGATTAATCCATGTCGTTTTTAACCCGCCTTTTATTAAAGAAAATGCGAATAAGGTAAAGATTTCTGATTTGATCAAACATATTGATCACTTATGTTCATTAGGTGGAGTGAACAAAATTGGATTTGGATCGGATTTTGACGGAATAGATTGTTATATTACAAGCTTGGAGAATAGTGCGAAGTATCAAAATTTAATTAATGAACTATTAAAATACTATTCAGAGGATGAGGTAAAAGGCTTTGCCTATCAAAACTTCTTGAAATTTAGGCCAGTATATGAATCATGACTTAACATAGCTGTTGTTTAGGAGGAAATTTATGAAGAAGTTCAATGAATTTGAAGAACGCATCGAACATTTACTGGATGCATATGAAGTGCCAGGATGTATTGTTGCCGTTGCGGAACAAGGGAATATTGTTTACGAGAAAAGTTTTGGCTTTAAAAATAAAGAAAAAGCATTACCAATTGATCGGAATACTGTATTTGGCTTAGCTTCTTTGACAAAATCATTTACTTGCGCAGCTGTCATGCGATTAGTGGAAGAAGAAAAAATAAATCTTCATGCTCCTATTACTGATTACTTACCAAATTTCAAAATTGAAAATAAAGTGGACTTAGAAAAAATAACGGTACATCATTTTATGACCCACTCATCGGGTATCCCCCCACTTCCTTCATTAGATTATGCAATGCGCAGGAAGCGAAACGATGAATTTTTAGTTGATTACTTAGAATCAAATGCGGATGACATTACAATAGATACATATGAATCGTTAATGAATTATATATCCGATGCTAACGTTCAGTTATTTGCTCAGCCTGGTACGTTATTTAGTTATTCGAATGAGGCATATGGGTTATTAGGGGCGGTTATCGAACAGGCAAGTGGCATTCCATATGAACAATACGTAGTTGAAAACATCATTCATCCATGTGGAATGAAACGAACCTATTTTACAAGGGAAGAATATGGAAATGATGAGAATATAACAACATGTTATGAGCTAAATGAATTAACAGAGGGAAATGTCATTTATGAAGTACAAGATTGGTGGGATGCACCCGCCATGCGTGCAACTGGATTTTTAAAGTCTACCGCTAGAGACATGATTACATATAGTCAACTTTTCATAAACAAAGGAGTGGTTGATGGTAAACGAATATTAACGGAAAAAAGTGTCCAACAAATGATATATCCACATGTGAAAATGGATCCAGAACGATTTTATGGGTATGGCTTAACGATTACTCCAAATTATTATGGCGATACTCTCATCGAACATGGCGGAAGTTTACAATCGATTTCTTCAAAATTTGGCATGATAGTAGAAAAAGGGATATCTGTAATCGTATTGGCAAATTTATCAGGTTTTCCCGCTTCTCGTACGATGGAGTTAGCTTTAAATGCCTATTTTGATCGGGATATAGACGCTCATCATTTCGCATATGAGGCATATTCAGTAGACGACGAAACATTGGCAAGTTATAAGGGAACATATCGTTCTGAAGAATTAGAAGATATTACGATCGAAGTAAACAACGGCGAGGCGGAACTTTATTACAAAGGGAAAAAGTATTCAATTAAGTGGATTCGAGAACATGTTTTCCTTGCAGAAATGGACGATACTTTAGAACCGATTGAAATAGTAGTAGATAAAAACGGAACTCCAACAGCGATGTCTATTTTCCACCGGATTGTTCCGAAATTAAATGAAGCCGAGAATTTAAAAGGAGTTTATCATGGAAAATTTAACGATTAAACTAGAAAGGATCATAGAAAACGCTGAAGGAAATTGGGCGATTGCAATTGAAGATTTAAACAAGAAAAAAAGTTGGAACTTGAATGCGCATAAAACTTTTTTTGCAGCAAGTATTATAAAACTCCCAATTTTAGCGACTGCTTTTAAGATGTCTGATAGAGGATTGTTGAAGTTAAGTGATACGTTAGAAGTAAGAAGAGAAGATATCGTTGGGGGAGCCGGGGTAATCCAACATTTAACACCTGGAATTAAATTATCTTTATATGATCTTATGATGTTAATGATCATTCAAAGCGATAATACAGCCACGAATATGATCATTGATGAAATTGGAGTTAAAGAGATTCAAAATACATTGGTTGAAGTTGGTATGAAAAAGAGTACATTTTACAACAAACTAATGACGGTTCCAGTTAAATTGGAAGGGAGAAATATCATTACTGCTCATGATGTTTCTCTTTTTTTAAAGAAAATTGCGACAGGGAAATTTAGTTCTTATTATGCTTGTGAGCAAATGGTCAATATGATGAAAAGGCAGCAACTTCATTATTTGACGAGCACATTACCTAAAAACGAGGAACCATTTATCGGTGTTCAACCTGAATGGATGTTTGCTAGTAAAACAGGAAGTGTTACAGGAGTTAAGCATGATGTAGGTATTTTATATATGGGTGAACGTGTTGTAACGGTTACAGTCCTATCTGAAGAGTGTCATCAAGATTCCGCCTTAAGCGTTCTGAATGAGATTGGGAAGGAATTATATCTTTATATGAAATAAACATCATCAATTTGCGCCAATGGAGGGAAGTTATGAAGATTTACATCGTAGCAGATGGAGAAGGAATCTCAGGAGTAGTTAGTTCTGATGAAATGCATCCAACAGGTAGTCGTTTTGAAGAGTTTAGAAAATTAATGACAATGGATGTCAATGCGGCGATTGATGGAGCGTTTGAAGCAGGGGCAAGAGAGGTTCTTGTAAATGATGCGCATTGGTCGAGTTTAAATATTATTTATGAAAAACTGGATGCTAGAGCTGAAATAATTCGGGGGGCTTCAAATAAAAGGTTATCGATGGTAGAGCAAGTGGAAGGGTATGATGGGGCGCTGTTCATTGGTTTACATGCAAAAGTAGGACATTCCCACGGGGTGGCAAATGAAACGATGGTAGGGCCGGAAATGTATGAGATGAGAATGAATGGAATGCCAGTTGGTGAATTGGAGCTAAATGCAGCACTTGCAGGTTATTTTGACGTACCCGTCCTAATGGTTTCCGGGGATGATTGTTTGGCAAAAGAAGCAAAAAGATCATTAGGAAATATTGAAACAGCGATTGTGAAATATGCGATTGATCGTTGGACAGCTCGATGCTTATCCTTGGAGAATAGCCATAAGGAGATAAAAAATAAAGCTTCACAAGCTGTACATCGAATAAAAGAAATAAAACCTTATACAATAGATGGACAAGTGGAATTGGAAATTGAATGGACATCTACAGCCGCTTGTAAACGTGCTAGTCATGTTCCAGGGTCCTATATGAAATCACCAAGAATTATTGCCTATAAAGGGAAGGATATGTTGGAAGCGTGGCATGGGATCCAAGCTTGTCTTAACTTAGGGACCACCGCTTTTGATCCATTATACGGTTAATGAATACAGCAGGTTTTGAGGAGATGTTTCGTATTGTCTAGAGTTAAAATTAGAGAATTAGGTTTAAAAATAGGTTATTTACCTACGGGAGTGAAAAATTGTATTACGGATGTTGAAGGTGTCCAGGTCGGTCATAAAACATTAAGATATCCACTTAAACATAGTGAATATGCTTGTACAGGAGTAACTGCAATATTACCCCATGGACGTAATGTATTTAAAGAAAAGATTGCTTGTGCAAGTTATGTATTGAATGGATTTGGCAAAACGACAGGATTAGTCCAACTAAATGAGTTAGGTAGATTGGAATCTCCAATTATGCTAACGAACACGTTCGCTGTCCCGGCAGTGACCCAAGGGACATTAAACTATTTACTTGATCAAAATATAGAAATAGGGGATGGAACAGGTACAGTAAATGTAGTGGTTGGTGAATGTAATGACAGTTATTTAAATTCAATACGAACATTTCCTGTGCAACCACATCATGCGTTTCAGGCTATTCAAAATGCATCGACAAATTGTGTTCAAGAAGGGGCGGTCGGTGCAGGAACTGGTATGGTCTGTTTCGATTATAAAGGTGGTATTGGTTGTTCGTCACGTATCATTTGCTTAGAAGGTGAAAAAGAAAAATATACGTTAGGGTGTTTAGTATTAAGTAATTTCGGAAAACAACATGAACTAAAGAGATATAATGAATTTTTACATCGTTCACTAGATTTACATAATCATGAACCAAATGTTGATACAGATGGTTCAATAATAATTGTTTTAGCAACTGACGCTCCGTTAAATGAACGACAATTACAAAGGATAGCTAAACGGAGTGGAATTGGGTTAGGACGGACAGGGAGTCATATGGATCACGGAAGCGGTGATATTGTGATTGCTTTTTCTACGGCACAAACATTTCCTCATTATACAGATGCAGTGATAGAACAAGTTATCCAGTTACGGGGTGATAAATCAATTATGAATACATTTTTTACGGCAGCTGCTGAAGTGACATATGAGGCTATTTTAAATTCATTAAGTAATGCAGAAACGACAGAAGGAAGAAAAGGTAGGATAGTTAAAGAACTTCCTTTAAAGGCAATAAATGTAGAAGAATGAACCAAACTTTTTATCGTAAAAACAATATAATATAAATGATGTTAGTGTATAAGGAGGAATGAATAATGAACCCGGTTATTGGAATTACACCATCGATCAATGAAGACAGCCATACTTATTTTGTTAATATCGATAATATGAATGCGATCGTACAATCAGGAGGAACACCAATTATTTTACCTTTAATAGTTTCAACGCATAATATTAATCAAATTGCAGACATGATTGATGGTTTATATTTAACTGGTGGAAACGATATTGATCCAACATTATTTAATGAAGAGCCACATCCGAAACTAGGTAGAATTAACCCTGCGCGTGATGAGTATGAGATTGTGATGACGAAAAAAATGATTGAAAAGAATAAGCCGATATTAGGTGTTTGCAGAGGGAGTCAAATTTTAAATATTGCGCTGGGTGGAACCATGTATCAAGATATTTATACACAAAAAGAAGGGGAACTACTGCAACATCAGCAAAATGCCCCTGCAGATCATTCATCTCACTATATACATGTAGCTGAAAATAGTTTATTATCTCGTTTAGTAGGCAAAGATAAAATAAAAGTGAATAGTAGACATCATCAAGCGAATGACAAACTCGGTTCTACATTAATGGTTAGTGGAACAGCGAGTGATGGTGTGATAGAAGCGATAGAAGGGGATTCTGAAACATTTGTACTTGGACTTCAATGGCACCCGGAGAATTTAATAAATAAAGGCGATGAGTCTTCTAAAAATATATATGCTGGTTTTATTCATTCATGTAAAAGTAAGTAAAAGTTATTTTGCATGAAAATATCCTCCATCTCGTAACAAGTACACAACCGATTTGGAGGATATGTTGTTTAAATTAAGCGATTTAATTGAACGCAAAATTAAATTAATATGTGTTTAATCTCTTCTATTAATTGTTGCATTTCTTCATCCGTACCAATTGTTATTCTAACAAAGTTGTTGATAGGTTCTTTTCCGAAATAACGGATGAGAATATCTTTGTCGCGTAATTCTTTATACAATGTTTCTGCTTCCATATCTTGATGACTCGCAAAAACAAAGTTTGTTGCGGATGGAAGAACTTGAAACCCAAGCTTTTCAAGTTGATCGGTTGTCCAACCTCTTGTTTTAATAATTTTCTCGGTTGTTTCTTCAAAATATGGTTTATCGTTAATCGCTGCAGTCGCTCCGGTCATTGCTAAGCGGTCAACTGGATATGAGTTGAACGAGTCTTTCATTCGAATCAGTGCCTGAATCAATTGTTCATTCCCTAATGCAAAACCAACTCTTAGACCAGCCAGTGACCGTGATTTGGACATCGTTTGTACAACGAGCAAGTTATCGTATTTATTAACGAGCGATACTGCCGATTTAGGAGCGAAGTCGATGTATGCTTCATCTACAATGACAACCGTATCTGGATTGTTTTTCACAATTTCTTCAACTTGCTCAAGGGCTAAGTAGATACTAGTTGGAGCATTTGGATTTGGAAAAATCACTCCACCTTTGGACTTAAAAAATGCTTCTGTATGAATGGTGAAATCTTCGTTTAATGCAACTTCTGTATACGGAATATTAAATAGTTTTGCATACACTGGATAAAAACTGTATGTTATATTGGGGAATAAAATTTCCTTGCCTGGTTCGAAAAAAGCCATAAAAGAAAATGCTAATACTTCATCAGAACCATTTCCGATAAAGACATTTTCCATCTTCAAATGATAATATTTGGCGATCTCCCCTCGTAAATTTTCCATAGTTGGGGAGGGATATAACCGTAAATCCTTCCCAACTTCAGAAGTGATAGCTTCAATTACACTAGGAGAAGGTGGGTATGGGTTTTCGTTCGTATTTAATTTTAAAATATTTTCTTTATTTACCTGTTCCCCAGGGATGTATGGTTTAGCCCTCTTTGTCATAGAACTCCATAGTCTAGTCATTTTTATCTTCCTTTTTCTGAACATGACGTTCGTATAAAACATCTTTTATATCGGAGAGGCTAACCCCAGTAATATTCATTAATACGAGCGTATGGTAAACAAGATCGGCAATTTCCCATTTGATTTCTTCTTTATCATTATTTTTTGCACCAATAATGACCTCGCTTGCTTCTTCACCGACTTTTTTCAATACTTTATCGATACCTTCATTAAATAGGTAGGTTGTATAGGAACCTTCCACTGGGTTATTTCGGCGTGCTTCAATAACATCAACAATCGTATGAATCACTTCACGTTTTGAAAAGTCTTTTTCATTAACAATATTAAAAAAACAAGATTCTTCCCCTGTATGGCATGCTGGTCCAAGGGGATCGACTGTTACAAGTAGGGCATCTTGGTCACAGTCAAGGGCAATACTCTTTACTTTTTGTCTATTACCGGAAGTCGCTCCTTTGTTCCAAAGCTCTTTTCTAGAACGACTATAAAACCACGTTTCATTCGTTTCGATCGTCTTTTGTAATGCTTCTTCATTCATGTAGGCAAGCATAAGGACTTTTCCTGTGATATCATCTTGGATAATGACCGGGATCAGTCCATTGTCATCATACGTAATATTTTTAATCATGTTTGTTAAATCTCCTCTACTAGAATGTCAAAATTCAGCAAATACTCTTTTAAATCAGTGATGTTAATGTCTTCGTAATGGAAAACAGAAGCGGCGAGTGCTGCGTCAGTGTTTCCTTCTGTAAGCACTTTTCTAAAATGATCCATTTCTCCAGCTCCACCACTTGCAATGACAGGAATGGTTACAGCTTTCTTAACTGCATTATTTAAAGTTAAATCATAGCCATCTTTGACGCCATCCGCATCAATAGAATTAAGTAAAATTTCACATGCACCAAGTTCCTCGCCATGTTTTGCCCATTCAATTACATCAAGTCCCGAGTCTTTTTTTCCGCCACTTGTAAAAGCGTGCCATTTGTTTGGGGCAACTTTTTTGGCATCGATGGAAAGGATAATTTTATCGTCACCAAATTTTTCAGATGCGTCTTTTATTACATTCGGATTGTCAATTGCTGCGCTCGTGATAGAAGCTTTTGCTGCACCAGCATCGAGCACTGCTGCTACATCTTCTACTGTACGAATTCCACCCCCAACAAGAAGTGGAATTTTAATTACTTTTGCAATTTTCTTTACGATATTTAAAAAAGTTTCCCGATCGTTTCCAGTAATATCGAGTAAAAATAATTCATCAGCATGATCGAGTTCATATTTTTTAGCAAGTTCAACTGGATCGGCAACGTCTTGAATGTTTTGAAACTTTTTCCCTTTTACGACACGGCCGTCTTTAACATCTAAGCATGGAATGATACGTTTCTTCATGTTTATTCCTCCATGAGTGATACAAATTCTAGTTTTCCATCATATAGAGCTTTGCCGATAATTGCTCCATACATATTTAGGTTTTGTAGATTAGCTACATCTTCTTTCGTTGTAACACCACCCGAAGCAATAACATCCATTTTTGTCGCTTCATTGATTGTCTGTTGCTCTGTTAAATTTGGACCTTGGAGCATGCCGTCTTTTGCAATGTCGGTATACACGATTGTCTTAACACCGATTTCTTCTAATTTTTTAATTAGATCAAGTGCGGAAACATCGCTCGTATCTGTCCAACCATCTGTAGCAACAAACCCGTTTTTAGCATCTATTGATACAACTATTTGCTCACCGAATCTTTTGACTGATTCTTGTAAAAATGCTTGATTATTAATTGCAGCTGTACCGATAATTACACGATTTACACCATTTTCGAGATAGTCTTTCATTGTATCGATTGAGCGGATACCTCCACCGACTTGGACAGGAATCGAAACGGTATTAGCAATCTCAATAATCACTGCTTTATTTATTGACTCTCCTGTTTTTGCTCCGTTTAAGTCAACGATATGAATGAATTCTGCACCTTTTTCTTCCCACTGTTTTGCCATATCCACTGGGGAATTGCTATAAACTTTTTCTCTATTATAATCTCCTTGAATAAGTCGTACACATTGACCGTTTAAAATGTCAATTGCTGGAAAAATAATCATTTCAAATCTCCTTTATTTAGTTGGGCAGTTTTTTAAAAGATTGTTAGTTTTGACACAATAACCATAAACTGTGACGTTAGGCTCTGCTTATTAATAAATCGATACGGATCGACTCGACATCTTGGAAAAAGACTCGCCGTTTTCCATGACTCTTCCCCAAAACGGTCATGATTTATTTCAAAACATGCCCGTTTTTTATGACTCTTCCTCAAAACGGTCACGATTACTATCGAAACATGCCCGTTTTTAATGACTCTTCCCCAAAACGGTCACGATTACTATCGAAACATGCCCGTTTCCATGACTCTTCCTCAAAACGGTCACGATTACTATCGAAACATGCCCGTTTTTATTGA
>NZ_JAXHDD010000024.1:0-64788 GCF_037072025.1 Pseudogracilibacillus sp. SO30301A
TGAATAATTCGGGTTTATAATAGAGGGTAGGAGTTGGGGTTATGATTGATAAATCACAAAAATTATATGTTGGTAATGGACATATTACGCTTTATACACAAGAAGATAAAATTGTGAAAATGACTGATGAGATAATGAAGAAATATAAGGGTGATTTTAATAATAAAGATTTCATTAAAAAATCAATCGAACTCTTTCATTTGTTAACGTATTTATCTATCAATAAAAATATGGAGAATATAAAAAGGATTTCACCTAATGAACCAGGTGATTTTATAGTTTTCTTAAAAGATAAAAACATACTTGTAGAAGTTGTTACTGTATTTGGTGATGTAGAAGCCAAAAAAATGAATGATTTTATAAAAGAACTTCTAGGTATACCTATAAAAGATCCAAATTACTCAACTGAATTACCTGTTATGGATGCAAACAAACTTCATATTCAATTAAAAAAAATTTTATCTAATAAACAAGATAAATTATATTTTCGTGAATATGAAAAAACAATGTTATTATTAGTGACATCTGAACACGATAGATGCGGTAGAATTCCGTGGTATTTAGTTGAAAATACAGAAGAAAATATAAACGAATTTATTAATAAAACGCAATCTTCTATAAAAACACTTAATTATTTTAGTTCGGGCATGGTTGGTAATCCATCAACTAATGATATTATAAATGAAATAGAGTTATATAATGATGTTTTTAATTAAGGGAATATTATGTAGCGAGGGATTTTGATACAAAAAGATGGAAAGCAAAAGAATATGAATCCAACTACATCTATTATATAAAAAGAATAGTTATAAGATTAGCTTAGACAGGCTCTAAATAGATTCCATAAAGAAATATTACTTGAAATATAACTATAAGAAGAGGGGATTTTCTCGATGGATGAAAGATTGTATAAAACAATTCAGTCTATTTATTATTCAGAAAATACAATTGAAAAAGTTAAAATATTTAACGGTGCTTTTAATCATTTAGATAATATTAAGGTATTTTTGTTTGATGAAAAGCGTTCAAATATATCTGAAGAATTCAAAAATATGGAAGTTAATGGATATCAAATATTTGGACCAACTGATTATACAAAGATGTGGGTGTTAGATAGTAAACATGCTAATGAACATGATCGTGTGCTGAAAATATCCAAAACCCTAAACTTCGATTTAAATATTTTGACATATTTAAATAAATATATAAATAATCTGAATCTAAACATTAATATACCTGAATTTGTTGAATACTTAGAGTGTATTAAAAAACATAAATTTAACTATAATATGTCGACTGCATTAATGGAACGTTCATCGACCTCTTTAGATGAAGATGCTCAAAAAATTTGGGGAGAAATCATTGAATCCTTTCTTCAATTTGCAGACAATGATTTTAATGTTAGTCAACCAGTTAAAATAAGATTACCTGAAAATGAATATAAAAGGGCACAAGAAATATTTGATAGTTTATTTAAATTGAAGCAACAAAGTATTATTCAATATCAGGCTCTTTGTTGCTTTTTACTTAAAGCTTTTTTAATAAAACAAGATAAGTCAATAAAAAACAAAACAGAATCATTATTACAATATTCTTTAGACAATTTAAACGTATATTTAGAATTAGAAACGTATTTAATGAGTTTATATTTTGAATCTAATAAAGCTATAAAAAAGACTTTTGAAAAAATAGAGGGATATTCTAAAAACACTGTGGAACGTATATTAAATACTGCGTGGGATATTGCCCATGTTAGATTTATGGAATCTGCTTTAGAAATTGATAATAAAAACAAAGATGAAATATACCTATCATATTTTAGCTCAAGAGATAATGCTTTTACTGAGTTAGAAAGGGTTAATCCAATAAAAATGTTTGTTGTTTATGATCATGGATCATTTTCTATCCGAGAAAAAGGTATTACAGATATTTGCACGAATGAAGTTTTATTGGACAAAATTCAAAAAGAGGCTCAAAAACGTAAAGAGAATATTTCTAGAGTGAATTTTGCAGAAGAAAAACAAAAACTAGAAACTCAAATCAATCGTAATCAAGATCAAAAGTTTCAGTAATTAAATTTTAATATAAATATGATTTGTTTTATAGATAATACTTTTCAATGATGCAAAAAGATATAAATCAAAAGAAGTTGATTCAGTTTGAGTCCCTAACTATCCATTTTATATAAATGAAGATATTGATAGGACGGGATTCAAATGGATAGCTTATCCATAAATCAGAAGTCGATAAAACTCAAAACATTATTATTTAAACCAAAGCGAACCTTAAACGAGGTACCAAGTACAAGTGATGAACTAGAGGATGTTTATAGAAAACTTCAGTTCGATATGGAGGAGGAGCGTCAATCAATTCTTGACGACCCTGTAATAGCCCAAGAAATGAAGGATCAGGGCATTTATAACATGTTTATTAAAGAAGAGGGGGATAAGCAGAAATGAGTGTACCAGTAATTGCGATTCTTCTGGCCGTATTGGCAGGAATAATTTTTACTTTAATCGGGCTTGTTTCTGGTTCGGACGAGACCGCAATTCTCGTACCATCAACACTAATTGTAGTTTTACTAGGAGCACCGCCAGAAGCAGTTTTTGCATTTTTTATGTCCGCTATTTTGGCAAAACACTTAACACATGCGATTCCCACGGCTCTAATGGGAGTTCCAGGAGATACGACCGCTGCGCCAATGCTTGAACATGCTAACTTTATGCGAAGAATTGGGTTACCGCATATTGCACTTCGCAAAATGATTTCGGGAGGAATTATCGGTGCTTTTATTGCACTTCCAGTCGCACTATTATTTGCAGTTTTTCTGAGCCAATTTGGCGAATTCTTTCAAAAAATTCCGGTATCATTTTCACATTTGCCACTGTATTAATTGGCTATTTTTCCAAAGGGCGCTGGGCAAGTATTCTATTAATTGTACCACTAGCATTAGTAATTCAAGGGCTTAATTTGGTCAGTTCAACAATTTTGGGAAACAGTCTGTCAATCAGTTTCTTTTTAGGCATTGCTATTGGACCAATGCTTTCTGATATATTATTAGCCACCTCCAGCAGTGCTCGTCCAATGATTGCTAGAACGAAGCCGAATGAATATAATCTTGCTCCAGAGCAGAAATCTTGGTCTGGTTATTTTCCCAATCCTTTTAAGGTATTGACGAAAAAACAGACTGCTGCAGTAGGAGGTACTTCGTTCATTTCTTCATTAACTTTTGCTCTTAGTCCAGTTGGGATGACCTCGTTAATGGGAGAAATCGTCGGTTCTCGGACAAAAGGACAGTATAAAAAGGCGACTACAAGCTTGTCTACAATGAATGCTGTAACAGAATCCACTTATGTTGCAGAAACAATCATACCTTTAATTGCCTTTGGGATTCCGCTCAGTCCTGTAGCAATTGGTCCAGCGCAAGCTTTGTTTAATGCACCACCAGTCTTTACAACAGAGCCGGTTCATAATCTGCATACTATGCTGGAACCATTAGACTTTTTAATCTATGGATTGATTGGACTAATCATTGCATCAGTAATTGCATATCCATTTTCAATGAATTATGCACGTAAAGCTACTGTATTCATCTTAAAAAGTATTAATCAAGAAGCGATTATTGGAATGTTTATTGGAATCGTCAGCTTGCTTGCATTTTATGAAGGTGGAATTGTTGGAGTAGTTGTTACTTTTGCCATGGCGATGGTGGGAGGATTGCTGAACCGTTTCCTCGGCGTCGGAGTAGGAGTACAATTTATGATTTTCTATGGGTCTGGATGGCTGATCACGACGTTGTTGGGATTGTAATATAAAGTAAGTTTTCCATCCTTGGTTGTTTCATCAGGAAACTTAAGAGAACAATGATTAGTAAAGAATCTTATACATCATGAAACTTACCAAAAGAGTTTACAGTAAGAAATTAACGTTACTATTTGTATGAAATCAAGGCTTATGTTTTTGTATTAAAATATTAAAACAAATGTACTGTATAGCTTAAAGAAATTAAGTCCGTGAAAAATTTTTATTACATTTTCACTTCTTTTAAACAGATAATTCATTTCATTAACGATACACTTTACAGTCGGCTGGTTAAGCATTTGTTTAGAACGCTGAAAAATGATTACCCCTAAACCTAATAATTATCACCAGCCTAGAGCATTTTACATATACTAAAATAACTATCTTTCAAGCTTTTCGTTAAATTATTGGAGGTAAGATGCATGATAAATTTATTATCATTTTATGGCACTATCACCATGATTAGTGATATAGGGCAAAACACTGAATCAGATGGTTGTTATAAATTAATTTCTGTTGTAGACAGTTCAGGAGCACAAGTTAATTTTGTAGTATCACCAACTACTTATTTTGTAGATCATGTAATGGTCCGAATCGGAGATGAAATCACTGGATATTATGACGGAAATGCTCCAGCTCCGCTTATTTTCCCACCACAGTACCAGGCACTTATTATGGTAAAAGAAAGTATGGATCAAAATGTGAAAGTAGATTTTTTTAACAATATGCTGGTGAGTAGTGACGGGCTAGTAGAAATAAATCTATCTGCTACGACTCAAATAGTATTACAGAATGGGCAAGCCTTTTCAGGCAATCTCGCTAATCGACTTCTAATTGTTATATATGGTGCTAGTACAAAAAGCATCCATGCCCAGACTATCCCATATAAAATAATAGTTTTATGTTAGCTGTATTATGAAAGGACAGACAGATGATATAATTCATTCATACTTACATCATAATTAGTTAACATTCTTTTTTTTGGAAAGTTTAAAACTTCATTGGTTTAGTTTTTCACCACAAACTGGAGATCAATTTTTTCTAAGTTCCTTTTGGTTACTAGAATTTTTCGAAGTGAATATTAATATTCCAATACCAAGGATCAAAAAGGAGATTCCAAACCAAGAAGTTATAGTTAGGTTTTCTCCTAACAGGAAGACCCCTAATAATGCTGCGGTTAATGGCTCTGCCAACGCAAGTGTAACAGCAGTTGATGAAGAAACGTGGGCAAGCCCTTTGGCAAATAGAAAATATGCTACCCCAGTCGCCATTATCCCAAGCTGAAGGCTAACTCCTATGCCTTGCAAACTCATGATCCAAGACATATCAAAAATAAATAAAAATGGGGCTAAACAGATTGCACTAAGTGTGAAAACTACCGCAATCACTGATAAAGACGAGTATTTTTGAACCATATCTCTACTTACAAGCGTATAACCTGCAAATGATAAACCAGCACCCAAAGCTAACAATATTCCAACAGGATTTACAAAGACGGACTCTTTATTCATAAACAACATGAGACAGCCGAAAATGGATAGGAAAGTGGAATACCACCAAACTTTTGCAGGACGAGTTTTTAAGTACATCCATTCTAAAAGACCAGATAAAATAGGAGCACTCCCGATTGCTACGACAGTCCCGATAGCCACCCCTGTGATGGAAACGGCAGAAAAAAATAACGGTTGATACAATGCCATACATAAAGAAGCCAATATGGTCGTCTTGATTGGCCAATCTTTAAAATTCAGTTGTCCTCTTATTAGAACAATTAATAATAAAAAGACACCTCCTACAGCTAAGCGTGTCGCTCCAATGGCAATTGGATGAGCTGTGTTTGGCGCAAGTGCTTGAGTCGTACCTGTGGTTCCCCAAAGCATTGCCGCTAGTAATATGAAAAAAGGAGATAATTTTCCTTTCATTTCATTCACCTCAATAAAAAAGATAAAAAGAACTGCTTAAACTTATCATAGAAAATTTATTAATAATTTTCTTTACTATGTTAAATGTCTTTTTATCCTTTATTAAGAAGTCTATATTGCTTTGGCGGAATTCCTTCAGAATTTACAAACCATCTTGTAAAAGACGAAGAATTCTCAAAACCTATTTCTTCACTTATCCTTGTCATAGACCATGCTGTTGAAAGTAATAAATACTTAGCTTCTCTTAAACGTAATTCAGATATATAAACCTTTGGGCTTTTCCCAGTTTTCTGTTTAAACCATGTCGAATAATATACTGGGTGATAATGTTCGATTTTTGCTAAGGTTTCTAATCTGATGGGTTCCTTATAATGATTGTGAATATACTCAATAGAAGGAGGTCTTGAGATTTGCAGTTTGTTCGTCACATATCTAGTCAAATCTATTAAAGAGGAGGACTTTTCCTGACTCCTCGCTTCTTCCAAAAGCAAATAACGAATAGAAGCCCACTGTTTATCTATTTGTATATACATGCTGCTTGTATCTTCCGGCAAATATGTTAACGGAATATCTAATATTAAAAATTCATTCCTATCTTTAGATCGATAGTTATGATTCAAATTTGGAGGAAGGTAAAAACAGTAATCAGCAGTAAGATTTAACTCTTGCCATTTTGTCTGTATATCTAAAGAACCCTGTAACGGAAAAAGAAATTGTCCAAAATCATGTTGATGAGAGTTAAATTCTCTAGAATAAGACCTTTTCTCACAAGTTACTTGATAAATACTTTCGATGGTAACTCCCCCTTAATGTATATTATAAACCTACCAATGAGTTATTGTTTCGGATGATTGCTTACTATCAAAATGTTTAATCAACTAGTATAGGTAAGATTATTATAAATTTTGTACCTTGCTGTAGCATACTTTCTACAGTAATTGTGCCATCATGCGCTTCAATCAAACTTTTCACAATCGCCATCCCTAAGCCAGTTCCTTCCGATTGTTGTTCGGTCGTCGTTCCTCGATAATACCGATTAAATAGATTTTGGAGTGTTTCCTCAGCCATCCCTATCCCGTTATCTTGGATACATATGTTTACCGTATCTTGTTGTTTTTTAATCGTTGTTGTAATCGTAATGGCTGCTTCATTATGGATGACTGCATTCATATATATATTTTGGAGTGCTCTTTTTAATAAATGTGGATCAAATTTCATGGTTAAATCATGGGTTTCCATTTGCAGTTCAAATTGATGCTTTTGTCCGCGCAAATCATTGCTAACATTGGCTAAAACTTGTTGGACAAATGATACAATATTTTGGGTTGTTTTACAAATAGGTATAGACTGTGAGCCATCAAAGCGCATTGCTAAATTCAAATCTTGTACAAGTTGCTCCATATGCGAACTTTTATCGTCAATTTCTTGAATGAAATTTTGCTGTTCTTCTTTTGACCAATCATAATCGGCATTTAATAATAATGTAGTGTAGCCTTTAATATACGTTAACGGTGTTTTCAAATCATGTGAAATTCCCGCAATCCAATCTCGTTTTGCTTTCTCTAGTTGAGCGCGCTCGCCTTTGGATTTTTGAAATTGTGCTCGCATATCATCAAGTTGGTTGATAACTTCTTGATATAAGCGAAAGCGCAGTTTAAACTTTCCTTTGCGATTATACATTTTATTACGCTCTATAAGTGGTGAAAAATCTTCATTCCCTAGTTGAGTTATCCATTTCATCATGAGTAATAAAGGACTGCCAAAGTACCAGCCACACCATATGATCCATAGAATTGTAACAAGGCCGATGACAACTATTACAAACCATTCATAACGTTCGCTACCAAACCCCAGTTTTGGCAAAATCCCTTCCATCGTAAGAGGTACAGTTAATGCTAAAAGCAATAGCCAAAAGGCAAATCCCAATAATAAATGTTGAATAAAGCGTCGTTGTATTTTCATTACGCATCACCTTCTGGTGGAATGAATTTATAACCAATCCCTCGCAAATTCACAATAATACTTGGCTTTCTCGTATTATCGCCTAACTTTTTACGCAATTTTGCAATATGAATGGTGACGGTTTTTTCTTCCCCAAAGACATCTTCTCCCCAAACACGTTCATAAAGTTGGGAAGTCGTAAAGACACGGTTTGGATTTTCGCAAAAGAAATGCAGTAATTCTAATTCTTTTGCTGTGGTTGGAACTACTTCCCCGTGCACAGTTAATAAAGCTTCATCTGGTGCAAATGTGAACGTGTTATATATATAATTTTTTCTTTCAGATGGACTTGTCTTTCTTTCATACTCACGCTGGCGCCTTAAAATCGCACGTATTCTTGCTACAATTTCAAGCGGATTAAAAGGCTTTGTAATGTAATCGTCGCCACCTACACTAAGTCCTGTTAATTTATCAAAATCACTAGAACGTGCACTAATGAATAAAATGGGTGCCGTTGTTTGCTGTCGAATAGCGGAACATAACGCAAAGCCATCACCATCTGGCAACATGACATCCAATAAAATAATATCGAAATCCTGCTCTTCTAAAACCTGCAATGCATCTGCTTTAGTTGTTGCAGTTGTAATATGTGTAAAATGCTCTTTTTGCAAGGTGATCGTAAGCATTTTTAAAATACCAACTTCATCATCCACAATTAAAATACTTGCTTGATCTATCATCTAATTCCCTCTTTTTTTTAGTTCTATTTTAACAAGTTTTTTCTACTATACCTATCCCTCAAGTAAATATTACGTACATTTTCCTGTCTGTTTACTTTATTTTTACTTTCGTTTTTTATACTGTACTTAGCAATTTTAACAGGAGGCTTATAGATGAATTATATAATTCAAACACATCAATTAACCAAACATTATGCCGGTAAACCGGTTATTAATCAAGTAAGTATGAATATTAAAGAAGGAGAAATTTATGGTTTTCTCGGTCCAAACGGTGCTGGAAAAACGACGTTGATGAAAATGTTATTGAATTTGGTAAAACCGACATCAGGAGACATTTTTATTTTAAATCAACCCATTATGGCACATTCATATACCTATTTAAAAAATATTGGTAGCCTCATTGAATATCCGATTTTTTATGAGGAACTAACTGCACAAGAAAACTTGAAAATGCACTGTGCTTATATGGGGTATAAAGATCAAACCCACATAAAGAAAGTGTTAGACATTGTAGGGTTACAACAAATTGAAAGAAAGAAAGTAAAGGAATTTTCCCTCGGTATGCGCCAACGTCTGGCGATTGGGCGTGCCATTGTTGCTAAACCCAAAATTTTAATTTTAGATGAGCCTATTAACGGACTGGATCCCATCGGCATTAAAGAAGTAAGAGAGTTGCTCGTCATGCTAAAACAGCAATATAAAATGACGATTTTAATTTCAAGCCATATCGTTTCAGAAATAGAATCCATTGCCGATACGATTGGCGTATTAAACGACGGGGAATTAATAGAGGAAATTCCAATGCAATCCTTACGTGATAAAAGGCAATCGATGATCGCAATGGTTGTTAGTGATACAAAAAAAGCGAAACAAATAGTAGAGGAAAAATTCCATGCGAACGTGCAAATTATGAATGTTCGAACGTTGAATATTCAACAAGTAAATGTTAAACCATCAACAATAACAAAGCACTTAATCATGCATGGTGTAGATGTAGATAAAGTCGAAACGTTGCATCAATCGTTGGAAGACTATTTTGTCAAAAAAATTAATTGGAGGAATCAAAATGATTCATTTAATTAAATTAGAATGGCGTAAACATCAAATGTGGCGTTACTTTACAAGCTTCTTCTTTTGTTTTATTGGCATTTATGGTTTTGTAGTATTTATTGGATTGGCTTCAAAAAATGACGTGGACGGGGCGATTGGTTCATTTCAAGAATTTATGACACTGGTAAATATCTTATCGAATATTACATTTATTATTTTTGGCAGTGTGATATTGTCGCGTTTGATCATTTCAGAGTTTCGTACGAAAACAATGCAAGTATTGTTTACTTACCCGATCAAGCGTAAAAAACTTTTATTTGCTAAGTTAACACTCGCTTATTTATTTACTGCTGGTAGCTTATTTGCTGGTATATGGTTTATACAACTGATAACATACTTTTTACAGCCTTCACTTGGGTTATTTGAGGGTACCGTATCCTTTCAAGATCTGGTTGCGACCTTCCCAAAGACGGTAACGAATGCGTTAATGATGGGTGCAATTGCGTTAATTCCATTATTTTTCGGTATGCGTAAAAAGTCGACTGCTACCACGATTACATCTGCTGTCATTATCGGCTTTTTAGTTAACGCAACCATTTCTGATGGTGGAGCAACATTTAGCTTAGCCGATGTTGTCGTCATCCCACTCTTATTAGCACTGCTCGGCATTAGCGTTGCTTATTTATCTTTTCGCAACATTAACGTAAAGGATGTTAAATAAATGATTCGAAAATTATTATTTGTACTATTGTGTGGAATCATCACGGTAACGGTAACCATTATCTTTTTTATGAAACAACCAGCTAAGATAATGACGATTGGAGAATATGAAGCAATGCCACATATTGATGTGACGGTGGATATATTAAATATCAAGATCACCGATTCACCTGATGATAAAATACATGTTCAAATACAAGGACATACATTAAATAAAAATATGCTGACAATCAGTGAAGAAAATAATACTTTCGCCATTAAAGAGCAAAAACACAAAAAGAATTGGACAGAAAATATCCGTTTTCGTCCTCAGGACACCATTGTTGTACAATTGCCCAAATCTCAAAATAAAACATTAACGCTTAGCGGTAAAGATGGAGATGTCCTCATTCAAGATGTAACACTCGATACAGTACAACTTGAAACATCTGCAGGCATTACTCAGCTAAAGAACCTATCCGCTTCAAATGCTAAGATTCAATCGAATGATGGGAATGTGACTATAGCAGATAGCGCCATCGATCATTTAGAGGTTACCTCTACTGCGGGGGATGTTTTCATGCATGCGAGTTTAGGATTAACATCAACAATAAAAACGATTGATGGACAAATCAAAATGACAGAAACTAAAGAACAGTCAAAACTGCATATGAAAAGTGTGTCTGGAGATATTGATACTCACTATAAAGAACCACCAACATCCCTTCAATTAACGACGGACGGTCCAGATATTGTCATTAAATTGCCAACATATGATAAGGAAACAAACTTAATTGGGAGTGGTACAAACATGCTTTCCGCCGAAACGAAAGACGGTAGAATTCTTATTAAATAGAAAACGTTGGTGTGAAAGAAATAGTATTAGTTAGTTAGTTGGTTTCGTTTATCGGCTTATAACGTCCAGTGAACCCTCAATGATTTTATTGAGGAGAGGTACCTGTACTATTAGCGTTGCACTCATTAATAAATGCAACGCTAGTGCAATTTAATAATGTAAATGATAAGTTGAGCTTTAGAAGATTAAATAATTGAATGGATTTGTTCCATTTTTATCATTAATAGTTACTAAAGCCTAATTTGTTTATATCTTTTAATTTAAGTTCATCATCGTTTTATACAATAACTGGATAATTTTCTTAATATTCTCTTTTTTAACCTTACCAAAACCGACGATAATTAAAATATCTCTTTCCTGTTTAAATGTATTAATCATAAATTTACGAATCGTATACAATTCAATTTCATTTAATTTTGCATCTTTTTCTATCTATAATGATAGAACGTTAATTAAAAAGATCACCCAGTCATTTTTGACAGGAGTGATCTTTTTTGGTATTTGAATTAGTACTTATGAAATTCATTTTAACGATTCTAGTATCAATAGTATTTTGTTTTAACTGCCATTGCTATGGGGAGAATAAGTTTACTCTCTCTCGTAAACGTACTAAAACTTCTTCTGGTATTTACCGGACTTTGATATCTTCACCTAGGAAAAGGATCCAAACTAGTGAAATTGTCGACAGGAATCATCCGCCTCTTTTCTTCTTTTAAGTCAAATCCTTCGATTAGCCATACGTTATTTTTACGGTAAAGGTGCAAAAGATAAATTGGAAAAGACTTTAGCTTATTCTCTTTTCCGATTGTAATCAATAAATGGCTATCCAAAAGAAGAGTTTGAATGAGTTTTTCCAACAAAGGATGAGGAAGATCTGACAGTTCAAGCAGGTCTGGATTATTCGGGTTGGTACCTTCAAAAGTAAAATTTGATTTAAAAGAATTAGGTTATCTTGTTGGTTTTTTGAAATAAGACCTAGTAATTTTTCGGCTAAAGACTGACGGCTCTTTAGATAAGGGAGTTGTTGATTTCTAGTAGTCATAAAGGCAATAAAGAGAGCTTTAATCTCATTATCGTAAAGCGAACGGCAGGCAAGACAGAGTTGTTCATAACAAAATAACCCCCGTCCCTTCCAACTTCCGCTACAAGAGGCATTCCCATGACTTCTATTTCTTTGATGTCTCTTATAGCTGTCGAGTGAGAGGTGTTAAACTCTCGCATGATTTCTGAAATTGTAAAGTGGGCGCGGTTGTTAATATACCGCATGATAGTATTAATCCGTTCAACTTTTTTCATCAAGACCTCCAAAATGGTGTCACTTTTTGACATGATTTAAGGCTATTATAAACGAGATCATTCTTTTTTGTGCAAGCTTTAATACTAGCCTTAGCAATAACTTTTGTAGGCGGAATAAGTAACATATGTTTTGATACTGTTTTGATGAGAATACTTCCTTCTTCTAAACGGGGATTTTTATTTGGTACTTTATCCATGTTTCAGAGTAGTTCAATGGGTTTAGCGATGATTGGAGCAGGCTTTCTAACGGAATGGCTTTCTCCTTTGCAAAGTGCTTTCCTCGTTGGTGCTACGTATATCTCATTTGCATTCATTTTTATGGTGGCATTTAAAAGTGTCAATTTTCGAGATTCAATTTTATTGTTAAAAACGTGGTTGCACTAGTGTTGTCAACAAAATTTTTATAAGATGATAAAATTAAAAAAAGTTGTAACGAAATCTAAGATTTTTGGATATATAAATGACTGGACTTTTAAATAGGTGATTCATTATAGAAAGAATCTTAAATGTAAAATCGCCATTCTATTGTATAGGTAGACGTAAACTAATTAATCAAAGGGAGGGCGCAGTGGATAAAAACAATATATATCAAGAATACGGAGATTTTATTTTTAAATATTTATTTACTTTAACAAATGATTTTCATGCAGCAGAAGAATTAACGCAAGAAACGTTTTATCAAGCAATAAAGTCCATTCATAACTTTCATAGTAACGGTAAAGCAAAATTTTCTACATGGCTTTGCTCGATTGCTAAAAACGTTTGGTTACAAGAAATAAATCGCGAAAATAAAAAACAGCAGTTAGTAGAATCGCTAAGTAATGAGAGTGAAAAATTTACTAGTGTAGAAGATGTATATATTAGAAGTGAAGATAAACTTGATTTTTTTAAAAAAGCTCGTCAACTTAATGATGTGAAACGGGAAATTGTTTATCTAAGGTTGTTAGGTGATTTATCTTTCAAAGAAATAGGCATCATTTTTGGGAAAACGGAAAATTGGGCAAGAGTAACTTTTTATCGTGCCAAGCAAGAATTAAGAAAGGGTGAATAAAAGAATGAAACATAATGTTTTTAAAGATTTAGCTCCTGCTTATATTGATCAGCTAACAAGCGAAGAGACGAACAAGCAAATGGAAAAACATATGGATCAATGTGAAGATTGTCGAAAATACTTAAACAAGATGAAAGAAGACATATTCGTAGAACACAAAGTTGAACGGAAAAAAGAACATAGTAGTATTGATTACTTCAAAAAGGTTCGTGCTAAAAATAGGAAAAAGGTTTTTGTTATTGTCTCATCATTATTATCAGTTTTTCTAATATTGATAACGATTTATTATTTTATGTTTGTCAACATGTGGTTAGCAGATACAGACAATGTAGAAACAAGCCTTCAGAATCAAGGCATGACTGTGACACTTTCATTTAAATCCAAAAAGGCTAACCACTATCTTTTAACACAAGATGCAATGTCGGATGAAGGGTATATCGACTCTATATTTGTGTATGAAAAAAGAGATGACTTTTCTACTCCGGCGGAACTATTAAAAGACGGAATAAATGTTACCTACACTTTTTTAGATGAAAACACATTATTACTTGATAATGGGACAAAACATAAAATAAAAGATGATGATATTGTATCCATACATTATAAAGATAGGATAGAAGAGATATTTGTAAAAGATTTATATGATACAAATAATGAAAGTAAATAACTAAAATAAAGAGAACTCAATCTTAATTTATGAGTTCTCTTAGTATATTCAGCAGAGTCGTGATTCCACCGTCTCTGTATATGGAAAACAGAAGTTGTCTCTTTAGAACTAACTTCTGCTAGCTGCTTCGTCCAAGTGTTCTGTCTAACTATGCTCCAAATCTTTTACGAAATCACATTTTCTACATAATTCCTCTACAGCTATTCTTCTTGAGAAACCATCAACAAGATTTTTGACCCGATCCATTTCAATAATTTCAGAAAATCAGTGACTATTACTATTTAAGTTTCGCACCCCAAAATAGAAGGGGTTCCAGATGCTATTTTGTACTGAACCCCTTACTATTACTGCATTTTCCTTCTATTCCATTTTGAGCAATTAAGCAACTTGATCTCCTTCAAACAACTGATTTCGCAAAAAAGACGCTTCGAATAGTTCCATCAGATATTTGTATTCTAGTGATTCTTTAAAAGTTTTAATATCAACGGGTTCAGATTCAGCAATTGCCGTAATGACAATATCCAAAAGTTCATCAAACATACTCCATAACTGTTCTGCACCAAAAATCCAGTGTTCGTGCGGGTTTTCACTGCCCTTTTCCTCTGTTGAAAAGGGCTTTATTTATTGGATTTTCAAGGTGCGAAACTTAAGTTATTATACCATTCGAACTTTTATTAGATTAACGAAAGGGGACGTTTATTCTGTATTGCTTTTTACATTACATCAAAATATATTTTCTGAGGACTCATGTTATTTATGATACAGTTCACAAAAATTCGTTAAAAGTCATTTTTGTTTTAATTTCTTCGTTTCCTGCTTAAAGACTTCAGTACTTCTCTTAATATAATCATTTATTAACTCGGTTTCTTCTGGACTGTAATCAGTCACAAGCTTCCCCATTTCATGTCCAAATGATTGAAAAAGTGGCTCTAACTCCGAACCCACCTTTTCAAAATTCGCCATAATAATCACCTTTCTCCTATCTTCTGTATCTCTTTCTCTATACACAAAGTCTTTCTTTTCGAGTCGGTCAACAACTGTTGTCACCATCCCTGTTGACAAATCCGTTTTTGATGCTATTTGTCCAGCAGTTATACCCTCTAATGGAATGATTCCTAAAACTTTATAGTCGGTTATATTTAAACCAACTTTTTCTGCTACGCTTTGATGAAACATAATGATGGCTAAACTGAACTCTTTTCCTAAATTAATTGCTTTATTTTCATTTGAATGATTATTTACAGTTGACAATTTTTATACACCCCATTAATATAATAATTAACTCTAATTTAGAGATAACCAATTTTAGAGATACTTTATAATTGAGTATTAATAAAATTATATACTATGAATAAGGAAGATGACAATTATGTTTGAAGATTTGATTAATATCTTTTACTACAGTATTTTGTTTCCGCTTATGGATGGGTTTAAAGTATTTATTAGGTCTAATGAATTTTACTTTACTTTTATTGTGATTTTTCTTCTTTCTATACCAATTACGATTATGCGTTGCTATCAAGTTCTAACTAAGGGTAAAACTAAATTTAACACATTTTATGAAATACTAGTATGGTTATTTAGAATCATACAATATTCCTTAATCATATTCATTAGCAACGATATTCCAGTAAGAAGTTTATTCTCCGAAAATAATTGGAATCATATCTTCCAGAACTTACATCATATTCATCTTGAGCAATTATTTTGGGATTTTGTGGGGTATGGCCTCATATTTGGAATTTACAATCTTCTAATATATACAGTCATCAGAAAAAAATGGATAGCAATCGTACTCAAAAAAATGTATGACAATGAAACAAATACTGATTTAATTCATCAAGTAATTGTTATAGGTATTAAAAATTTATTCCTTATTCCTGTCAGTGTCATTTACCTGTTAAGCATTTTAAAAATTATCTAATTGTAAAGGATGATATGATGAAAAGTTCTGAGATTTTGCAGTTTGGAAAAAGTGGCCTAAAAACATTGCTAGCATCCATCGTATTTTTCTATAGCCATTTATCCCTCATATTGATTGCGCTTATTCCTTCTTTAATTCGTGCATTTCAAATGTTGAACGATCAATCACCCATTTGGTTAGAAGTTATTGTTGAATTGACAAGACTTCTTTTGATTTTAGTGATGATTTGCATGATGTCTAAGCAATCTATTAAAAACATCGGGGACAAAGAATACTGGAATCGTCTTGGAAAACAATGCTCATTACATTTTAAAAGAAATTGGCCGTACCATTTTACCGCCCAAATTATCGTTTTTATTGTGCTTTTATTTGGATTAGGAAACTTACTCATTAAAATTATCGTTAGCGGATCTTTAACCCCAATGATAGAAATACTAGGTTTCAAATCATTTGGGTATAAAGAATCATATAATGCCTACCTATTCTTTTTAAAAAATATGACTGTTATTCCACTGGCGATCGTTTTCATTCTCAAAATGTGTGGGATAAAGCCAACAAACAATTAAATTAAAATGGGCTTCTAGCATTTATTTGCAGTAGCCCATCTCTTAATATTCTTTTTAAAGGAGCATCCATATTTTGTACCGCCACTAAACTTCCCCGCTCATGAACCCCTGAATCGTTCGAGATAGGCTCCAATTCGCTCACAGCCCCCTATAATCCGCTCGCATCTGACCCTAATTCGCTCACAAAAAAAAGGACAAGAAACCCTACCGCAGTTTCTCGCCCTTTATTTGACTAATCCCCTCATTCCAACTCAACGCACGCCCCGCCACGCAAACAACCAACTAGCAATCCCGACCAACACCACCGCCCACAAAAGCTGAACCCCTAGACCCAACCACTCATCCAAATAAATTCCCACTGAAGCTACGGTATAAATATTCATCACAGCAAGCGTAGGTAAATACTTTGCTAACTGAAAAACTTGTAACAACATTTGGCTTAGTCCCAAAATAAGCGGGAGCATGATCGCAATCGGTGTGATCAGCGATTTGGTGATAATCGATAATGCTGAGGTAATCCAAGCTAATAGGATCCAACTAACCGTGGCAAGAGAGACACTTTCAAGTAACCGTAATCCGAAAGAATTTGTCCATTCCAAGTCATGTTGCAAGAATAAAACAATTAAACCAAGCAGACTCGAAACGATTCCTGTAAGAACTATAATTACAGTAATATTCACGAATTTCGTAAATAATAATTTTACTCTGTATGGTTGGGTAAGAAGGGTTGTTCGTAAGACAGATTGTGAATATTCTTGTCCGAAATAACTTGCGCTGGCAACAATCACTCCTAGTTGGCCTAAATAGAGGGATTGCAAGATCAGAGAAAGCATTCCCTCCTCTCCCTCTGTTATCGGTGTGCTGGATGTCAATAAGAAAAGTACGGGAACGAGATTCGCTCCAATGATCCCTAACATGCACCAGCCAAAGGAAAAGAATTTCGTTTTCTCACTACGGAGGACAGCGTACATTAATATTTCCCCCCTACATCACTACGAACAAAAGTGAAATAAGATGTTCCTAAAGCTACCATCACCCAAATCAGCAGGATCATTCCGCCCTTTAGTGGGTCATGTTCAAACGGGTCTGTTGGTGTGGCAAAGAGAAGATTACCCGCTGCCACTGGGAGATACTCCGCCCATTCCCATCTTTGGGCTAAATAGTTTCCGATTGAGCGCTGCAAAGAAAATATACTGCCAGGCTATCGTACTGAGATATAATGGATGTAATCCCTCTTCTCCCAAGCCAACATGTGTAATCGAAATCGTAGCCCAAATGGTTATCAATGATAGGAGCGTCGTACATACCAATAGCGCGATTACTTTCCCACCAAAAACCTGGATATGACTACTTTGACAGAGTAATGTCGTACGTAATTCATGATGTTTAAATTCACTTGCCCCGATGATTCCTCCAAAGACAACCATCGGTAATAACCCAAATAATATGGATTCCAATCCAATATAATCGAGAGGTGGTAACGCTTCTGCTAATCCCGGATGCGTTTCTGGTGTTGCGTCTAACCCCATCTGAGCATAACTTTTGGCTAAGATATATGCTAGAAAAGGTTGAACAGCAACAACTAATGTACAAATGACCCACCACACTCTACTTGAAGTAATCTTAATTAATTCAAATCGCACGGTTCTAGAGAAAGTTTTCATCTATTGCCTCACCTTCTTCTGTAAGCGAAAAGAACACGTCTTCCAATGATTCCAGATTCTTCATCACCTGATGAAGCTCACCCGTTGCGATGATTTTTCCATGATCAATAATTACGACATCATCTGCTACAGCTTCCACTTCCGAAAGAAGATGGGACGACAGCAAAACGGTCTTTCCCAAGTCCGCTTGCTGACGAATAAACTTTCGAAACCAGCGAATTCCTGTTGGATCCAGTCCATTTGTCGGTTCATCGAGGACGAGATATTGTGGGTTACCCAACAGTGCTGCTGCCAGCCCAAGCCGCTGCCCCTCACCCAAGGATAACGTTCCGAGCCTCGCATTAACTTTATCCGGTAACCCGACGATTTTCAATACTTCTGCTACACGACTGTTAGGAATGCCGTTACTTTGTGCGATGATTTTCAGATGGGTTTTTACCTTTCTCGAAAGATTGCCGCCTATCCCGTCAAATGCTGCTCCAACCACTTTCAATGGCGTATCAAATGTTACATATTTTCTTCCACCAAAAGTTGCCGTGCCTGTTGAACGATCCAGTCCTAACAAAATACGGAGTGTTGAACTTTTTCCTGCACCATTTGGCCCGAGAAAAGCAGTGATTCTCCCTTGTTTCGCTTCAAAGGACACATCTTTTAAAATCTCTTTGTTTCCGTGTCGCTTATGTACATGTGAGATAACTATGTTTTTTGGCTGATTCGTCACTATATAAATCTCCCTCCTAGATAAGATTAGATTAGGTAACCAATTATTAAAAACCTTCAGTCATCTATACTTAGTTATCAAATTCAAAAATTGGAAGTCTTAGCAAATGGCTTTGGAGTACACAACGTTTTCCATTTCATTCCCCACCTCTACCTATGTATTATTTGAATCAAAATAGAAATTAATATTTCTATTTGCGTTAATAATAACGCAAATTTTCAGGAACTTTTCCCTTGTGTAAAAATACGTAAGTTAGATGTAACAATTGACATATTATAATTGTTCTAGTCTAATAAGTAGGGTAAAGGAACTTTTATACTAAACATTAATTCCTTGAAAGCTATTTTCGAGGAAAAGTGTAGGATATGCTACATAGTAGAAATTACCTTTTGTTTTTAAGAGGTTTTATTTAATTAGAATGCTAGTGTGTCTTCATGCAGAAATAATCACCTTTGATCAACTCCATGACTGCTATACAAATTTTTTTGTAAAAGACACTCATTTACGATGGTCTAAAGGAGTGAAACAATGGTAATAAAAGTTGCTATTTGTGATGATGTTCCTATAATCGCAAAAGAAATTGAAGAGTTATTGTTAAAGTATGACTCCTCCTTATTTGAAATGGATATATTCCATAATCCTCTTCGATTAATTGAATTCCTAGAGGAAAATACATATGATATGTTTATTTTAGATATGGAGTTTCCCAATCTATCAGGTTTAGAGATTGCCGAGGCCATTAGGGGAAATAACTATACTTCTCCGATTATCTTTATTACAAATTTCAAAGAATATATGGAAAAATCTTTTAAAGTGAACACGTTTGATTATATTTTAAAGCCAGTAACAAAAAGTAAATTACATGCTGCCTTGAATCGCGTAATCAAATATTTAGATTTAAATGAGTCGAAATTTACGTTTACATTTAACAAAGTTTTTTACAGCCTTCCTTTTAGTGACATTATTTACTTTGAAAAAAATAAACGGAAAGTATTTATTCATACACCTTCTGATACATATGAAACGATTCTTCACACCAAAGCCCTTTTATCCAAAGTGAATGATAACTTTGTACAGGTTCACACCTCGTTTGTTGTTAATGTTAGATATATAAAACAAGTTAGAAATAATACCGTTACGATGAAAGTAAACGATAAACAAACTGTTGACATACCAATAAGCCGGAAATTTAAAGATCATGCAAAGAAACAAATTTTGATGAAGTTACGAGACTTCATCTATTGAATGGATATGAGTGGCTGGAGGGAAAGATATGGCTTTCATACTAATTCTCATACTAATGGTAGTAGTTATTTTGATCATTACCCTTCTTCAAAAATTTAAATTAAAGTTACCTATCCATGTTTTTTTCGTCATGGTCATATTTTCTATACCATTGATTTCGGTATTTCTGTTAAGTACTGCTGTCGTGTCGGAAATTCAAGTGGTGAATAACCCAAATTTTATTTTTATATGGATAGCTGCATTTATTATTTATATGAATCTTTGCATCCTATATCTTTATATAACCCTTGGAAATTATTATAAACAACTTGAAAAAACGACAACACAAAAGAAAGTATTGGAAGCCGAATTGAAATACTTCCAACAACTGAAGGATTCACAATCTAAACTCTATTCCATAAAGCACGACCTAAAAAATCAATACGTCGTTCTACTTGGGATGTTAAGTCAACACGATATTACTGGAGCTAAATCATATCTTCAAGATTCCATCCAGAAAATCGAAGACAGTGATTATTTTTTTACAAATAACTTTGTCTTAAATTATTTTCTGAATGAAAAAGTATCGACTGCTAAAAGCAATGGAGTAACGTTAAGCGTTCAATCTTTCCTCTCAGAAAAGCTTCATTTGGATACGGACATTTTGGCAGTGATACTAGGAAATTTAATCGATAATTCGTTAGAAGCGGTCTTACGTTTGTCTCATTTTAAAGAAAAAGAGATTTCACTCCTCATCAAGCAATTTGATCATAACCTGCTTATTGAAATTTCAAATCTATTTGATAGGGAGGAGCTTCATACGCGAAAGCATCGACAAACCGAGGGAATCGGAATAAAAAATGTGAAACGAATCGTTGAAGAGCATGGTGGAATTTATAATCAATGGTTCGAAGATAATCGGTATGTTGTGAGTATACTTTTGTTGGATGTGTATGGGGAAGAGGAGTAGGAAGGGTTGGTGGGTATCCTATTTTAACCTCAATAACGAAAGGTGCGAATCCTTGGAAGATATGCACCCTTTCATTTTTATACGTTACATATTAAATGCCTCGCTATAGTATTTACGAAGTTCAACTGAGTTATCATTCCACGTTATTGGTCCCCCATTGACGATTGGACAAGTACATCCAGACATCTATGCCACCCTGCCGCGGTATGAACTGCTCATGAATCATCATCAAAAGTGTGAGTAAAGATTATTCTGCACACATTATCCTCCCAAAATAACAACAAGTAAAATCAGAGATGATACTCTTTTCAAACATATACCTCCAATCAAATTCAACAATTTCGGACTCTTTCACAATCCTCCCCCGATCATTTAAGTATAATTCTTCACAAGACCTCAAAATATATTAAAATAATAAGAAACACAACCACAGTTTCTCGTCCTTTATTTCTACTCAACTATAAATAAATATTCGTCGAGACCTCATTATCACAAAAAAACCAAACTACTTACACAAGCATATCCTTTTTATTTATCTACTATAAATTGCAACATGATTAATTATTGAGTCAATATTCGGGGCCAACATTAAGATAACGTATCTTTGTCAAAAACAACTTCTATCTTTTATTTTACACTATTTTTGATACTGTACAGTTTTATTTTTATGTTAATTGACCCCAAAGGTAAATGTTAGTTTAAAGTAAGTAGAGTTGATATCCCATATAAATAGCCATAACCCATATAATAATTGCAGAAACTTGGTTCATAAGTTTTAGGAGACTCCCATTCTTATCAATTTGGCCAACTCTTCTTCCTACGATGGCCAAGGAGAAAAACCAGAGCCAAGAAACCACTATACAAGCAGTAGTAAATATCCATTTTTCATATCCCTCATAAGTCAATGAACTAGTTCCAATAACTCCAATTATATCCATTATTGCATGAGGATTGAACAATGACACAGAAGCAGCAAATGTAACCTGACGACGTGCAGAAAAATGAGTCTGTTCTTGATTCATACTTGCATTTGGTGTGCTTTTCCACATCACCCACCCCATATAGGCTAAGAAAAAGAACCCAATGATAAATAACAAGATCCTTAACCATTCGAAATTTAAAACAGCCATGGATACCCCAGTCACAGCCAAAATGATCATTATTGTATCACAAACTCCTGCCGTTATAATGACAGGCATTGCATTCCTGAATTTTTTATGCGTCCCTCCTTGATTAAATACAAAAACATTTTGAACTCCTAAAGGCAAAATTAAACCAAATGCTAATATCACGCCATGAAATAATGCTCCCATTTTGCTTCCTCCTATTCTACTTTATTTAGAATAGCGTAGGAATAAGAAAATGTCTCCAACCAATTGGATGGTAATAAAACCAACCACTTTGTTATAATAGATATAACTTAAACAGTGAGATATCACTACCAGTTCAATGCAGATAAAAAGAAAGGAATGAAGATAACATGCCTGAAATAAAATGGAAACCAATAAAACATTCATCCATTCCTTTGCATCAACAAATATCTACTTATATAAAAAAGAAAATAATGACTGGTGAATGGACAATCGGTACTAAAATACCTTCACAAAGAAGTTTGGCAAGTCTATTTCAAGTAAATCGCAGTACCATTGTATTTGCACTGGAAGAACTGGTAGCAGATGGACTAATTGAATCTAAGGTTGGGAGCGGGACAAGAGTAATTAATAATACATGGAGCCTTCTAACTTCAACCCCTCCGCCAGATTGGATTAATTATGTAAAAGCAGGTATTCATAAACCAAACATATCGTTAATCCAAGAAATAAATAAGGCAGAAGCAGACCTTAATATTATTCGGCTTGGAACTGGTGAACTTTCACCTAATTTGTTACCAATGGGTAAAATGCGAGAAATACTACACATAGATCATGAACAGCTTTTATCACTTGGTTATATGGAGTCTAGAGGAAGTTTATCTTTAAGAAAAACCATTAGTACCCATTTAAAATCAAAAGGAATTGAAGCATCACCTGAATCAATTTTAATTGTTTCTGGAGGGCTTCAAGCATTGCAATTAATATCGATTGGACTATTAAAAAGAGGATCAACTATTCTTCATGAAACACCTTCCTATTTGAATTCTGTACACGTATTCCAATCGGCTGGAATGAATTTATTAGGGATTTCATTAGACGGTGATGGGATTAACTGTGATTCAATAGGACGAATGAAGCGGCAGCATAATGCGGCTTTACTCTATACGATACCTAACTTTCACAATCCAACAGGCATTTTAATGTCTAAGAGTAGAAGAGTGGAATTACTCAAGGTATGTCAGAAGGAATCCATACCTATTATCGAGGACGATGTATACGGTGATTTATGGCTCGATAATCCACCGCCAAATCCTTTAAAAGCCAGTGACACACAAGGGAACGTCTTGTATATAGGAAGTGTTTCCAAAACATTAAGTCCCGGTTTACGAATTGGATGGGTTGTAGGACCTGAGCCTGTCATTGAACGTTTGGCAGATATAAAAATGCAAACAGATTATGGGTCCAGTTCCATATCACAATATGCTGTAGACAAATGGCTTTCTAGTGATATGTATAAGGATTTCTTAAAGGTAATAAAGGTAGAGTTACGTTTTAGAAGGGATTTTACCATTCAAGTTCTTAAAAAATATTTTAATGAAATCGCAACTTGGATCGAGCCAAAAGGCGGATTTTACATTTGGCTTAAAATTCAATCAGGGGTATCAACTGGAAAACTATTTGATTTAGCCCTCCGAGAAGGAATTTTATTAAATCCGGGAAGTGTGTATGAAAAAAACAATAATCAGCATCTTCGCATATCCTATGCCTATGCTTCCATTGAGCAACTAGAAAAAGGGCTGATTACTTTATCACAACTTATTAAAAAATCTTCTATTAATTGAATTTCTAATAAGGGATACCGTAAATATTATTTACGGTATCCCTTATTTTATTAAAGTGTGTTTAAAAACTCTTTATCTATAACAACTTCATTTTTTTTATCACTATTTGTGATCCAGTTCACTGTAGTATCTAAATGAGGTTTTTAAACTCTCCAGCCAATTTCCCTTGCAATACGCTTTATTTGTTGTATAAATTTATCATTTGTTCTTCCTTTGTCGTTGATAACTTTATCACTAGTAGATGCCCACCTGAAAATTTGTTCAATGCTTCCATAGCCACGTTTAAATGCTTTGGCTAAAAATAAGCAATTAGCATTGGTGGGAGAGAAAGATAAAACAATTCGTAACTCATCATCAGACCATTCTTTTCCTTTGTTCGAATCATCATACTCTGCATCTTTTTCCTTTTCAATTAAATACGCTCTAACTAACTTTAATTTCTCATTTAGGTCTAATTCTTCAACCTTGCTATCTAATAGTTTAAATATTTCATCCTTAAATTCATTTTTTTTCATTGTTTTCACCTTACTAATTATCATTTTTAAGTTATTCTTATACCTTGGTCATCGAGATTAGAAAAGTTTGTCTTATGTTCGTTTAAAGCTTCAGTTTTCATTTGATTCAAAGAATCATTTTACATTATCTTTGGATATGTTCCCATGTTGTTGCGCTGCTTATATCATATCGCTCATCATTTTTAGTAATCTGAATTAGGGTTAACATCTCTTGAGTTTGGAGGATCCAGTAGATTTAATCTTCATCATTTTCAATACGAAATAAATCGTTCATATCTTTAATATCAAGTGCATCAACGATTTTATCTAAATGTTCAAATTGGATTCGTTGTCTTTTGCCGTTTGCTAATTCACTTAAAGCAGCTAGTCGAATTCCTGTTTTAACATGAAGTTGAGTAAGTGTCATATTATGACGGTGTAGTAATTGGTTGAGTTGTAATTTTACTTTTTTTATTTCAAATCTCTCCCTAGTTGTTGACTTTACGTTTAAGCGTATATTATAATGGATTAAATGTTTTACGCTTATGCGTATGAGATGAGGAGGGATGAAAATTTGAAACCGGAAAAGACACCGAAAGATTTATTAATAGACCAGTTAAGTCGTAAAATAAATTTTGCAGAAATGGAACGGTTACTGCTTAGTGTTACATATAACTTGTCTTCGGATAGGCAATATACGGTAGATGACGCATTTCCCGAGTTAATAAAGATTATTAGATTATTAGATTATGAACAGGAAGGCATAATGGAAGATATAATTCGGTTAGAGGGGATAGTTTTTGAACACAGTGAGTAAAAAGAAGATTTTGCAAATGTTATTATAATTAGATGGAGAAGGTATCTTTATGTAAGCACCCTTATTCCTGTAACTTTACATAAAATAACAAGGAAATATATCTATCTTAATGAATAAAGTGTGCTTACTTTTTCACTTATTTTGGTGTTCGGTTTCAAATCTTGTATTCAACTCGGGGAATTGTTTCTTGAATGAACGATCTTATTAGTTTTGCTAAAGATAAATTTTCTCCTTTATGATAAGAAATTCGTATTCCTTTATCCACAATTTTCAAATGTTAGTAGATAAATTCTAAACAGAAAAATGTCTATTATCCATTCAGTGAGATTCAAGTCTGATAAGAACTTCTCTCTTACCACTCCTGTCATAGACACAGCAGAAAAAACGAAGACTGATACAGTTCCATGCTATCACTGCAATTAATATTAAAAATGGAGATAAACTTCTTATACTATTCACCTCAAAAAAAGATAAAAAGAAGAGTTAAACTTAACATAGAGTATTCATTGTATAATATCTCTACCAATACGAATGTGTTTTGCTTCTCCACCGCTGCCAGTCGTTTATCTGCATACGTTAAGCCTCTCGCTTTTCCTTCCGTAATGACATCTACATGATAGGAAGTTCCGGAAAACATCCCAGGATCAATCAGATAAGCGATTGCGCATAAGTCGTGAATCGGACTGTTGATGAATCCAAATTGTCTTCCAGAATGATTATAAAAATGAAGCAGTTCATATGCTAAATGACTAACACGGCCTTTATTTTTCAAACCATTAATTTCAGCGACTGTAATCTCAGCTTGTTCTGTTACATCTAGTCCCGACATCACAACAGGAATATCGGAATTGAAAACAATTTCTGCCGCCCCGGGATCAACGTAAATATTAAATTCATCAAGAGCGGTGGTATTACCATGGCCAAGTCCGCCGCCGATGATATTAATATATTCTATTTTATTGCGAATCTCGGGAAATACTTTAATTAATAATGCTATATTGGTTAAAGAGCCCAAACCTACAAGAATGACCTTTTGTGTGCATGCCATAATTTTTTCATACATAAATAACACGGCGTTATCTGAAGCAATGGGATAGTGTTCTCCATTAAAATAAGGACCATCCATTCCGCTATCCCCATGTGCCTCAGGAGCAATGCGAAGTTCCTTTGTTAAAGAGCCTTTTTGTCCTGTTGCTAATGGAATTTCAGCCTGAACAAATTCCAAAATATTTTTTGCATTCGTTGTTACTTTCTCTAACGTTTGATTTCCACCGATCGTCGTAATGCCTAAAACACGTAATTTTTCCGCATGAGCTATAGCAGTTAAGATGGCTAAAGTATCATCATGCCCTGGGTCACAATCAATTATTATATGCTTCATTTTTTCCTCTTTCTCTTCTAATAAATCTTCTATCGTTAACCCGTCTTTATGACCTAAAATGGTAGCCAATTGACAAATATAAGGCTGTTTTAAATGACTAAAAGTTAAAAGCTGCTCATCCCAAAATATTTCCATAGGAGATGCATCTCTTCTTTTTTGTTTATCTGCAAAAACAATCACCCGATTAAACTCTCGCACAACGAATTCCATATCATGTGTAATGGTAATAACAGTTTTATTTTGTTTGGATAAATCCTTAATCATATTGCCAAGACGCTCGATCGATTCTCTGTCCTGTCGGCGGTAGGCTCGTCTAAAATGATTGTATGATTATGTACTTTTATATTGCAGACTTGTGAAACGCTGAATAGTGTAGAATGTCTTATTTTTTTGAAACTTATGGTAAAATACTATACGACTAACCTAAAAGTAATTGGATAGGTGATTTAGTAATGTTTGGCTTAATGTGCGCACATGTTAATCTTAGGAGGAAAAAATGTTGGAGAAAATTAGTAGGCTTAGTTTAGTAATGTTTTTTGTTTTGCTTTTGACTGTTGTAGTAGGGTGTTCGAATGATGATAAGATTGAAAGTGACGAAGTTAACACTAGTAATGATTCAAAAGAAGGTTCAATTGATGAAGAAGAGGATGAAGTAACTGAAAAAGATTTAGTAGAGCGTATTTTGCAGGAGTCAAATAAGAATAATGATAGGCTACTTAAAGAGGGGGGGTATTATTTATCGATAGATTTCTTTGATGAATATCGCCAGGAGTCATTCATCGAGGGAAACGAGGAGGACATTGAAGTCATTACTAGAGTTGCCGATTCACTAAGTGAATTAGAAAACGTATTGGAAGAAGATTATGAGTTAAGTAATGGTTTATTAGGTAAGATAGGGATTGATGATTATAGTAATATGATTTATATTCAAAATATAAATGATTCAGATGAATATGGGATAGAAATAAATTTAGGTGAGATAGAGATTGAGGAAGGTAAGAAAATTTTAGATGGTTTGTCTTTTAGGGATGAAAGTATAACAGAAGAGGAACTAAAGGAATCCATCGGGGTAGATTATGAAAACATTAAATATTATGATAATAAAGGAACGGATTATGAAGTATCGGAATTCGCATTTATAAAAGATGAGGAAATTTCCATCGGGGTAGTATATTATAATCCTGAAGGGGAACATGATTATATACATATGTATGTAAGTAAGAATGACTTTGAAAAAGATGATGAAGTGGAAACAGTAAAAACAGAAAAGGGCAAAACAGTAGAGATGATAGATGATGGATATTACGTAGAGTGGTTTTGGGAAGAAGATGGATATAAATATAAAATCTCGGGCAACTATGACGAAGAAGAAGTAGAGGAAAAGGATGCCGTGTTAGATGTTATAGATAGTATGACAAAAACTTATGGTGAATAGAATAAGTGTTATAGTAGAACGGGTAGTGCTTTATTTCCAAGAAGTGAAGTAAAAAGAAAGTGTTTTACATGAAGACATGTATAGGCGTAATCATCGATTTGTTAAATTAGTGCTAAGCCAAATAGAAATACAAACACATAAAGAAGTAATAGAGATTGAAGGTACATCAATAGAGCATTCTATCTTGAGACGAATCTCAGTGCACAATCTATTTATGCTTATATTAGTTCATTAACGGAATATTATAAAATGGAATGTGATGTGTTCATTTGTATAGATATTTGATATGTACTTCTTTGATTGTAAAGTTAAAGTAGAGCGAGCAGCTTTACCTAGTCTACTTTAACTTTACTTTTATACTAAAATAACCTCTAAAACCTCTTTTGCTTATGATATGGTGCTCCGCACGCTGTCTAAAGGAGGTTTTTGACAGCATAAAAATAGTTACGAGGAACGTAACTAAACATAATACATCTATAAATCTATCTTTTCCCCGTTAACTCTAAACTCAATTATTTCAGCAATTTTAAAATCATCTCTGTGTTCAATTATGTAAGCAATTTTGTAAGTTTCTCCATCTACTAATACCTCGCGATATTCAGATGTGGTTAATTTTTCCCCATCAAATTCATACTCACCGCTAATATGTTCTATATTTTCTCCTACGATGTTTTTTTCAAAAATTTCACTAGTTAATTTATGATAATCCTCTGACAAAATAGCATAATTCCCATAATCACCGTACCATTTTGCGTCAACAATCTCTAACCAATTAAACCACAGCTCTTCAGGATCTTCTCCGTATTCTTCAGCGATCTCGTATACAGTCTCCCGATCACCTGAGAAATCATCTATTTAATCTTGTCATAATTATATCGTACCATTCAAGGTCTTCTTCGGTAAGATGTCTTAAATCCAATTAACAGAACACTACAAACTAATATAATTGGTGCAACCAACAGACAATTAAAACCTCCTTTTCAAATTACATTTACTAAATTTTAACATTTAACAAGAGGAATGCCTATTAAATACAGAATTAATCTATATAGAGTTTTTAAAAAATAATTATTGGAGGAGTTAATTATGAAAAAAACTTTCGTTTATGTAAGTAGCAATTTTTACAATGTCAATATCCCTGATTGTATGTGCTTTAATGTACATTCCATTTTATTGTTTACCCTCACTTATGATACGGTTCTGCTTAATTCACTTGTAATATTTATGTTCACACTCAGACCCCATTTAATATAAAAGGAGACCATAATAGTCTCCGGTAGGCTATCTTATTTCATCACTTTTTTAGATTATTGTTCTCAATAAATTGATCAAAATCATCGGAAGTGTTTTGAGCAATTCGATGTTGATTAAACCTTTTGTATTCTTGAATCGCAATCTCATCTGCAACGGCTTTTGAGACCTTCCCAGCATTTTCAAGAATATCACGATCATTGAATTGCAGAAAAGCATTTAATCTAGCAATCCAATCCTTCATATACATTGGACGTTGCCTTTCAGCCTGATCCTCAGCATAATCCAAATACATCGTAACAATTCGATTTAGTGACTTTAACTCCTTTTCAGATAAGTAATTTTTAGCTACTGTCACATCTCGCTTACGTACTTTATCACCTTTCCAAGAAGTAAGTCCCATGTTTTCTTTCTCTGCATTTGCTCTTTCTGCTATGAGTTCGGCTGCCGTTTGACCATGAATGGCAAAGTGCAATTTATTTTGTACCGTTGCAAAGAATTCTTGTGTAATCTCTGCTTTAGGGTCATAATCTACAGAGGTAGCATAAATGTCTGTAATCTTTTGATAGAATCTTTTCTCTGAAGCACGAATGTCACGAATTCGTTCTAGTAATTCATCGAAATAATCCTGCCCGAAATTATGCATTTCTTTCAAACGATCATCATCCATTGTAAAACCTTTGACAAGATATTCATTTAATCGTTCAGTTGCCCACTGGCGAAATTGTGTACCTCGATGAGAACGGACACGATAACCTATTGCGATAATCATTTGGAGGTTGTAGTGTTTTGTTTTTCTTTCTACCTTTCTTACGCCTTCATTTTGAACTTGTAAGTAATACTTACAAGTTGATTCTTCTCGTAATTCTGCTTCTTCGTATATCTTTTTAATATGAAGTGTAATATTTTGTGGTGAGGTTTGATATAACTCTGCAATCGCCTTTTGAGTCATCCAAACTGTTTCATTTTCTAATCTAACATCTATTTTGGTATTTCCGTCCTCTGTCTGATAGATTAAAATATCCGTTTCATTTTGCATCCTCTTCACTCCCTTATCTACTTCATCTATGTACTATTATAACATTTTAAGACTAGATACTAAATAAAAATGAGAACATTTATTCCTATTAATGATGACTTTTATCTTTGTATGAAAAAGTAACCCCCAAACCCTTTAAAGGAGCAATCCAATTTATTATTAAATTTGTTCTATACAGTTTTACTTAACTCAATTTCCACCCTTTGTTTTACCGCTATTTATATATGAATGCCAAAGATCAAAAGAAATTAAAACGAGCTATGGAACGTGCAAGAGAAAAAGGCGAAGTCTATTATAATGAATGGAGACTTCGCAAAATGAAAAACGCTAGTACCGTAAGAACTACTTGACGTCATGGAACACGGGTAAAGCCGTATGCCTTAATAGGGCACGTGCAGTTTATATGAGGGGATAGCCACGTAAGTGAGTGTCCTACTCTCTTATATTATTCTAGTAATGAACTTACATTTAATTTTAGTTTTGAAAGCTAATCAAAAATAATTAACCTTTAATGCATGAAAAGCAATTACTGTCCCCCATGTTTCATCCAAATCCTTGTTTCAGGTATTTTAAAAATTCATTTTCAATAATTGAAACATGTTTATTTTTAGGAAGTAGATAAATTAAAGATAGTGTAGAATTTTCTCCGAGTTCAAATGGGATTGCAACAATATCTCCCTTCTTTATTAGAGGATCTTGTTTCACCCAAAAATCGGTGTAAATGCCGATTGCAAGATTATTCGCAATCACATTTTTTAGTACTTCATTGTTATTGGAAATTAAAAAGATATTTGGTTTCCCGCTTCTTGAAAGTAAACTTTCCCAAAAATTCCTCCCAGGACTTTCATTTCGGAGCGCGAGTGGGTATTGTACTACTTCTTTAGGAGTGAGTTTGGAATACTGAGTAAGGACGGAATTTTTACTAACACAAACTTGAAAACTCGTTTCCAGTAAAGAACGATAGGTTAATGAAGAGTCAATACTATCCATATCCTTGGAATTAATATAGGTGAGACCGATATCAATCTCGTTGTTTCTAACAATTTTTTCAATATTATTTACGTAATCTTCGCTAATAATCAGCTGTACATTCGGGTATACTTGTTTGAATTTATAGAGAATCTTCGGAAGTAAGGTTGTAAAGAAAATGGAGGAGGCAGCAATTTTTAAGGTACCTTTCATTAAAGAGCTATTGTATCCTAATTCTTTTAGTTCTTGTACTTTATAATAAACCTCATATGCTAAATCGAGTACCTTTTTTCCTTCCTCGGTACAGATTGTTCCAGAACGAGATCGTTTAAAAATAATTAATCCAAGTTCTGATTCTAAACTTGATAATGATTGACTAATAGCAGAGTGCGAAACATGCAATTTTTCAGCAGCTTTTGAGATTGTTCCTTGCTTAGCTACCTCGATAACATATTCAAGTTGCTCAATATTCATAGAAAAACTCCTTTATCATGTTTTAGAAATAATATTCTACTAGATGAATGGAAGCTTGTAATTCATAATAATGTCTCTTCTATGCTAACATCGCTCCTCTACGCTTTCTAAGAATAGAATATACTAATATTAAATAATATTCAAAATTGTATTAGCTATGCCTTTAAACATTTTCTTATTGTCAATTTTGGTTACAATGATGTATTAAATACTAACTTTACTATTTAGTAAATTCATAATAGAGTGAAATTAGCAAATATTTTAAATATATTAAAGAAATATGAAAGCGTTATCAAATATATTGCTAAGAAAATATACGAAAAAGAACGAAGATTTTTGAAAGTAAAAATAGATGTGATCACAGTAATTAGTTATTCAACGAGAATTAGAAATTTGTTTCTAGTAAAAACAGCTTAGGATTAGATCCGGCATAAAAAATTCAGTTTATGAACGGCTAATCTTTTAATCTTAAAATTATTGCAACCTAGTTTAGTAAAGCTGTGAAGAAAATCTAATAGAAAGGGGCGAGAATTGCAGTCGGCGAAGGAAAAGAAGCGTGCAGTTTGTATGAAAGGAAAAAATGGTGGGTGGTAATCCGAGACCACAGAATCGTAAAGCTGGCAATTTAGGTTGATTATTCCTCTATTTTGAACAAAGGTTAGAAAGCGTTATCAGGAGAGAGCATGGTTTTACTCATTAGGAGGTTGGTCTATGTTTACTAAAGAGAAAAGGTTGATGTTTATAGGTTTATTCATGATCTTTTTACTGATTTTTGGTGCATGTTCAGAGGATACGGAAAAAGTGAGGGAAGGAGGAGAACAATCTTCGGATTCGGAAGCAGCTGAATCAACGGAACCTAAACATGGGGGAACGTATACGATGTTAAATGCCTCTGATATCGATACGCTTGACCCCCATTTAGGAAGCTCTATAGGTACGCATTTTCCAGCTGGATTTATATACAATAAACTTCTAACCTATGAGACTGGACCGGATGCAAGTTATGACGATTATCATATCGTTCCTGATTTAGCGAAGGATTGGGAGATTTCGGATGATCATTTAGTTTATACTTTCCATTTACGTGAAGCTTATTTTCATGATATCCCTCCAGTTAACGGTCGCAAGCTTGTTGCAGACGATGTTGTTGCCACAATGAATCGAATTATAGAGTTACCAGGGCATCAAGTTGACCTATTGGAACCAGTTGAAAAAGTTGAAGCTCCTGATGATGAAACGGTTGTCTTCACATTAAGCGAACCATTTGCCCCATTTCTCTATAATCTGGCCAATCATTTCATGTGGATATTACCACGCGAAGGGATTGATGGTGAATTTGATTTAGCAACAAATGCTATTGGCACGGGACCGTTTATGCTAGATGAATGGGAATTAAATGTAAAAAGAGTTTTTACTCGAAATCCAAATTATTTTGAAGAAGGAAAACCTTATCTTGATAAAGTGGAGTTTTTGATTGTACCTGATCAAGCAGCGCATATATCTGCATTTCGGACTGGAGAAGCAGAAGTCATTGACCGACTAATGCCAAGTCAATTGACAGCGGTTGTGGATTCAAATCCAGATGTTACAATTTGGAAAACATTGATGGCTACCCATATTCAAACATTAATGAATGTGGGAAATGAACCGTTTGACGATCTTCGGGTACGTCAAGCAGTCAGTATGGCGATAGATAGGAAGAGTGCAGTGGAGAATATTTTTGGCGGTGGGGAATTGAGTGGACCGGTAAATCCGACATTAGGTGACTGGGCACTGCCATTAGAAGAATTGGAGAACTTGTCACCGTATGATCCAGAGCGGGCAAAAGAATTATTAGCAGAAGCAGGCTATCCAGATGGCTTTGATACAACAATCTTAAGTACAGAAGCTACTGGTCCTCAAGTTTCTAGTTTTGCAGAATGGGTAGCGGAGGATTTAAGAGAAATTGGTATTCGTGCAGAAATTCAATTGGCTGATGGCCCTTTGTTTATTGAGGGATGGACGAGCAGTAATTTTGATATCGTAGTAACGTTTAATAATTATTATCAAGAGGCTGATGAATGGTTATATTCGCAATATAAAACGGGACAGTTTTGGAATACTTCGGGAATTAGTGATCCGAAGCTAGATGAAATGTTGGATGAACAACGTAGAATTCTTGACCCCGAAGAGAGAAAAGAAAAAGTTCACGAGATTCAACGTTATATTCTTGAAAATGTTGTTACGGCAGTGACAGTTTCTCCAGAAATACAGACGCTATATCAACCATATGTAAAGAATATCTATCCGCATGCTTCGTATGGGGGAGGGTATTTTAAAGATGTTTGGATAAGCGATTAACAGATAATTCGAACATATTTTACAGCTTGATTAGTGAGATTTTACGTAAAGGAGTTATATAAATGGAACCTTTCTTAACAGATGCTTTTGCGTATTTTTCCGATGCAGAAATGGCTAACAGGTATGCAAAGGTACGGGAGAAAATGAGAGAAAATAACCTTGATGTATTGCTTGTTCATGGTAGTCAAGGTATAGGCAATAGTCCGGGTCAAGTGAACCTTACTTATCTAACGGGTTATGCAGCGGTGATGGAAACCTTCCTTGTCGTACCGTATGATGGTGAGCCAACGATGTGTCTTGCAGTACCTTTTCATATTAGAAATGCTAGAGATTTCTCCTATGTGAAGGATATTCGTTCCGGCTGGTCTCTAGGGGAAGCCATTGGAAGGATTAAGGAGTTAAAATTAGAAAAAGGAAGAATCGGTCTAGTAGGACCTGGCGGCTCTAGTGGTGCGGGAATCACATTGTATGTTGAAAATTACCAAACGGTTATATCGATGCTTCCAGATGCGCAATTGGAAAATGCGACAAATTGGTTTGATGATTTACGTTTGTATAAAAGTGAGGAAGAAATTGCGTATTTAAGAAAATCTGCCAAAATGAATGATCTTATTATGGAAGATCTGATTCATTATGTAAGACCAGGACTTACCAATCGAGATTTAAGACGCAACGTCGATGTAATGGCAGCACGGCATGGTTTAACCTATCCATTTGCACATCTTAGTGCGATAAATATGCTTGATCCAGAAGATTGCTATCCTGAATTTTATCCTTCAACAAGACCCGTGCGCAATCAGAGCATTATTTTAACAGAATTTGTTTTCGGTTATGGGAATTATTGGAATAAGGTATGGGGTAGTTTCTTTGTTGGGGAGCCTACGGATGAATATTTGCGTATGTTTGAAACTGCATCAAAAGTATATCAAGATACGATTTCTCGTCTTAAACCCGGCATGACAGGAAGGGAAGTAAATGAATTACTTCAGCCTATTGAGGAAGCAGAATATGAACAACCTGCGTTTTTCCTTGTTAGTGGTTGGAGTATGATGGTCACTCGTCCTTTTATGGGGACATTGCCAAGTAATCAATTAAGTAAGGCTGCAGCTGAAGGGGATTTGGATTTTAAACTTACACCAGGTTTAGCATTAACTGTTAATGTTTGGCTTCGCATCCCGGAAACGAATAAAGGTTTGTGGATAGGTGCGTCAGGTGTGATGACGGAAAAAGGGATTGAAATTTTAAATAATTATCCCGTAGATCAATTACGCGTAGTAGGAAGATAACGAAAAAAATTATAATTTGAGGAGGATTATCATGGGAAGATCTGCTGTAAGTGATGCTTTTCCATATTTTTCAGATGAGGAACACGAAAGTCGCTTTAAAAGGGTTCGTGAAAAAATGGCGGAAAATGATATTGATATCCTTTTAATTCACGGAGCTGGGAATGTAGGTAATTCTGTCGGGCAGGTAAACCTTTCATGGCTAGCTGGTTACGCTTGGAGTATGGAAAGCTTTTTAGTTTTTCCTTATGAAGGTGAGCCATCACTCACTCTAGCTGTCCCGATCCAAATTGAGAACGCATTACAGCTTTCGTATGTTCAGGATATACGCAGCTACGAAGAAGGGGGACCGGCACTATTAAAAGCTTTTGAAATAATGAAGGAGCTTCATGCTGAAAGGGGAAGGATTGGCATAGTAGGACCGGGGAATACAAATGCGGTAGGCTATACGCTTTATAAAGAGCAATATGATTTGCTTCTACAAACGTTCCCTGATGCAGATATTGTAAATGCTACGACTTGGTTTGATGATTTGCGTCTGATAAAAAGTGAAGAAGAGTTAGAAGTGTTGATAAAAGCGGCAAAAATAAATGATTTAGCGTATCATGAGCTCGTGCAAACAACAAGACCAGGACGAGAGGAACGTGATTTGCAAAGAGCAGTTTTCGCATTGGCAGCTAGACACGGTGCAACGTATCCATTTATAAGTGTAGCTGCTAAAGATTCTTTCAATCCGCCTAGTTACGATCCGGCATTTTATCCAACCAACAATGTCATTAAAGAACATAATTTAATTCAGGCGGAGCTTACTTTAGGTTATGGAACAACGTATTCTAATAAAATGTGGCCACTATTTTTTGTAGGTGAACCAGATAAGGACTATATTCGGATGCAAGAAACAGCTGCTAAGGTTTACCAAGATTTACTAGCAGGTCTTAAAGTCGGTATGAAAGGACATGAGGTAAGTAAATTTTTGCAGCCGATAGCAGATGCAGGATTTGAACAAGCAGGAAACACAGTAGTAGGTGGATGGAGTAATCAGATGCACCGCCCGCAAATGGGAGTATTACCAGGAAGCTGGAGTGAGGCTTTTGCAGAAGCAGACAAGGATAAAACATTAGAAAAGGGAATGACGATTACGCTCCATGTTTGGTTAAAAGTACCAAATACACAAAAGGCATATTGGATGGGATCTACTGGTGCTATGACAGATAACGGCTTTGAAACATTTAATAAGTTCCCTGTAGACGAGCTAATCATTCTGTAATTAGAAAAGCATAAATTTTTTCGGGGTTTATATTTATTTCACCTCGTATCAATAAGATATAGTCCTATCAAGCAATGTAAACAGATATGGAGGCGGGACATAACTAACGAAAAAAAAGAATCGTGTGCTATTTTTCCAGGGCGATTATTCGCTCAAGTCTGTTCGGATTTGCCGGGCTTAAAAAGAGTTATGTCCCAGCCACTAATCTCTATCTCATAAGAATATTCAATCGTGTCGTTTAGAAAAGGAGGGGAAAGAGTGGTAAAAGATTCAACGGCATTACTGCAGGTAAATGAAATGTCAACCGTATTTCAAACCCGGACAGGGAATCTTGAGGCAATTAATAATGTATCTTTCAATATTGCTAAAGGAGAAACAGTTGCGCTTGTTGGAGAATCAGGTTCGGGTAAAAGTGTTTCTGGTTTATCAATTATAAGATTACTAGAGAACACAGGGAAAATATCATCAGGAACCATACGGTATAATCAAGCAAATTTAACAAAAATGACAGATGAAGAGATTCGCAAGATGCGAGGAAAAGAAATTTCTATGATTTTTCAGGATCCTATGTCATGTCTAGACCCGGTTTATACGATTGGAAATCAAATTATTGAAGCTTTAAAGGTCCATGAAGATCTTTCAAATCATGAGTATCATCAACGTGCAGCAGAATTATTACGTCTTGTTGGATTTCCTGATGTAGAGAATCGCTTACAAAATTATCCGCATCAATTATCCGGTGGTCAAAGGCAAAGGGTTATGATTGCGATTGCCTTGGCATGTCATCCGAGCTTATTAATTGCCGATGAACCTACAACGGCATTAGATGTAACTGTTCAAGCGCAAATCATTGAATTGCTAAAAAAATTACAGTCGGAATTAGGCACGGCAATATTTTTAATAACTCATGATCTTGGTGTTGTTGCGGAAATGGCAGATCGTGTAGTCGTTATGTATGCAGGACAAATCGTTGAACAAGCTGATGTGAAATCGTTATTTTCACACCCTGAACATCCCTACACGAAAGCATTACTGCAAAGTATCCCAAGATTAGAAACAGATAGAAACGAAAGATTGCAAACGATTAAGGGAAGTGTTCCGAGCTTAACGAATTTACCAACGGGCTGCCGTTTTCATCCCCGGTGTCCATTCGCAAGTGAAAAATGTCGCATAGAAGAACCGCCAATATTTGCTACTGATAAAAACCATATGAGTAAATGCTGGCTAAATGATCCGAAAATGGCACAACAAGAATGGATTTCAATCAACAAAACAGCAGATGAGGAAATGGCATCTGTTTATGAAGAAATTGATACAACACAAGGTAAGCAAGAGGTATTATTAGCAGCGAAAAATATTAAAAAGTATTTTCCGATTACGAAGGGGATATTTTCGCGAACAGTTGGTCATGTTCGTGCTGTTGATGGTGTCTCTCTTCATATTTCTCAAGGAGAAACACATGGTTTAGTTGGAGAATCTGGGTGTGGAAAATCAACGGTTGGACGTTTATTGATGAATTTACTGCATTTGACAGAAGGAGAAGTTACATTTGCCGGACAGGACTTAAAAACAATGAAGCATCAACCATTAAAAAAGTTTAGACAACGCACGCAAATGGTATTCCAAGATCCATACAGTTCACTAAATCCACGTATGATGATTGCGGATATTATTGGCGAACCATTAGAAGTACATGGGATAGCGAGTGGAAAAGAAAAGTATAATCGCATTGCTGAATTGTTAGAGATAGTTGGCTTGTCAAAGGACGATATTCAAAAGTTTCCCCATCAATTTTCTGGAGGGCAGAGACAACGAATCGGAATCGCCCGTGCGTTGGCTACGGAACCGGATTTATTAATTTGTGATGAAGCTGTTTCCGCGCTGGATGTATCCGTACAAGCTCAAATTCTTAATTTATTAAAGGATTTACAAAGAAAAATGGGGCTTTCCTATCTTTTCATTTCACATGATTTAAATGTTGTTAAGTATATATCTGATCGCATCTCTGTAATGTATTTAGGAGAAATTGTTGAAGTAGCGGAATCAGAGACCTTATTTCATAAGCCTCTACATCCATATTCACAGGCGCTTATTTCTGCTATTCCTGTTCCAAAGCCAGATGGAAAACGAGAGAGAATCATTTTAGAGGGAGAAGTTCCAAGTCCAGCTAATCCGCCTTTAGGGTGCAAGTTTCATACGCGTTGTCCACTTGTAATGGATGTATGTAAACAAATGAAGCCCAAATTAAGAGAAGTAGATGCCAGTCATTTCGTATCTTGTCATTTATATTGAAAGAGGTGAGCGAATTGGTAGAGTATATTTTTCGACGATTACTTTATGGGGGAATCGTTTTATTTATCATGGTGATATTTATTTTTGTTGTCATGAGAGCAATCCCTGGTGATGTAGTTATGCTCCAGCTTGCAGATGCCAGTAATGTATCGGAAGCGCAAATTGCTGCTTTAAAAACAGAGTTAGGATTGGATAAAAGTATTGTCAGTCAATTCATGGATTGGTTAAAAGGAATATTTCAAGGCGATTTTGGAAAATCACTTTGGTCCAATCGATCCGTGACGGAAATGATTGCAGCACGTCTTCCAGTTACGCTTGAACTCACCTTTTTATCATCGATAATTGCAATCTTCATAGGGATTCCTATTGGAGTGATTTCTGCAGTAAAACATAACACATGGACAGACCACCTATTACGGATTGTGTCGATAGGAGGAATTTCCATACCTAACTTTTGGATTGGTTTAGTCTTACTCTTGCTCCTATCATTAGTATTTAATTGGATTCCACCACTAGGCTATCAATCTTTCACAGCAAATCCGATTGTAAATATGCAACAAATGCTCCTCCCTGCTTTTTGTTTGGCAATTACACTTTGTGCAAGTATTGTACGGATGACACGTTCGTCTGTTTTAGAGATCATGCATGCAGACTTTATTCGTACCGTTCGTTCAAAAGGTGTAAAAGAAAGTATTGTTGTTTATAAACATTCCCTTCGAAATTCTCTCATTTCAGTTATTACGATTATTGGCTTACAAATTGGAACCCTTTTAGGTGGGGCTGTTGTTATTGAATCTATTTTTTCTCTTCCCGGCTTGGGAAACTTGATTTTTGAAGCGGTAAATTCAAGAGATTATCCCAATTGTTCAAGCTTCCGTTCTTATCTTCGGTGCAATGTTTTTACTTGTGAATTTGCTTGTAGATATTACTTATGGCTGGATTGATCCTCGAATCCGTAATTATTAATCTGTATGCATTTATCCTAGAGAGGAAGTGACTTATGCAATCCGTTCAAATCGAAACCGAGCAACAAGTAGTTGTTAAGAAGCACGCAAGGCTTTTGAAATTTCTTCATGATTGTAAGCATTTTATTATTACGCAAAAAATTGGTTTTGTTTCCATTCTTATTATACTCGTGATGATTGCGATTGCGATATTTGCTCCTGTGATAGCGCCATATGATCCAATCTCGCAAAATCGGGAGGCAATTTTAACAGGGCCAAATGCCGAGCACATCATGGGAACGGACGATTTAGGACGTGACGTCTTTAGTCGGATTGTTTATGGTGCAAGGATTTCAATACTCGTTGGCTTTGGTTCTATTTTGCTAGCAATTGTTATTGGCACCATACTAGGTTTAGTTTCTGGATATTTTGGTGGGATTATCGATATGGTTATTCAACGAATAATGGATGCGATTTTGGCAATTCCAGCATTGATTTTGGCGCTGTTTATTGCTTCGCTTTTAGGCCCAGCGGTACAAAATGTGATTATTGCAATTGTAATTATCTCCATACCGCAATTTGCGAGAATCGTTCGGGGAGAGATGTTGAGAGTAAGGGAAATGAACTTTGTCGAAGCCTCTCGAGCGATTGGAGCTAATCCGTTTCGGATTCTCCTAAAGCATGGACTTCCTAATATGCTTGCTCCGATTATTGTTGTTGCAAGTTTGGGATTTGGTGCTGCGATTATCGCTGAGGCATCATTAAGTTTTTTAGGAATAGGCACGCCACCGCCAAATCCTTCATGGGGATTGATGCTTAGTAATGCAAGTCGTTATATGGAAACAGCACCATGGCTTGTCATTTTTCCCGGTTTGGCACTTGCCCTGCTTGTTTTAGCATTAAATTTATTAGGTGATGCCTTAAGGGACTTTTGGGATCCAAAGCTTTCTTTATGATCGCTTCACAAAGCATAAACAGATTTATCGTTAATTTTATTTACAACGTTGTACATTTAATTAACTTTACTATTGTATAAATTCAAAATAAAATGAAATTTAAGTAATATTAAAAAGATCGAAGAGGAGGGACATATATGAGGTTTGTAACATTTAGAAATCCTCAGGGAGAAATAAGGGCAGGTCTACTGGTAGGGAATGGCGTGATTGACTTACATTTGGCGAGTAATGGGGAAGTGCCTAATAGTATGCTAATGTTTCTGCAAAAGCAGGAGCAATATACGAAAGTGATTAATCGCATGAAGCTGTTAGAAAAGGATGCAAACTTCACACTTGATGAAGTTCAATTACAAGCTCCATTGCCAAACCCGACGAGCTTTAGGGACTATATGGCTTTTGAAAAACATGTCGATAATTCAAGAAAAAAGATCGGTGCGCAAGTGCCCGAGCAGTGGTATACCATTCCTGTATTTTATTTTTCAAATCACCACGTAATGCTTGGTCCAAATGCAGAAGTGAAAGTTCCTAATAAAACAAACAATCTTGATTTCGAGTTAGAAATTGCCTGTGTGATAGGAAAACAAGGTATAAATATAAAAGCGGAGGAGGCGGATGACTATATTTTTGGTTTTACTATATTAAATGACTTTTCAGCTCGTGATTTACAGGGACAAGAAATGTCAGTAGGTTTAGGACCTGCAAAAGGAAAAGACTTTGCGACTGCAATTGGACCTTATATTGTAACGAAGGATGAAATCAAGCAATTTAAAAGTGGTAAAAGCTATGATTTAGAAATGAAAGCAAGCGTAAATGGTAAACGATATACTTCTGGAAATTGGAATGAGATTTATTACAGCTTTGGGGAAATGATTGAACGGGCTTCCGACAGTGTTACCTTGTATCCTGGTGATATCATCGGCTCAGGTACAGTAGGCTGGGGTTGTATCGCAGAATTACCTGAAGATGAACAACGCTGGCTTCAGCCAGATGATGTCGTGGAGCTTGAAGTGCAACAGCTAGGAAAGTTAAAAAATCTAATTGTATAAATCAAAGTGCGATTTTGTTCAATTATTAAGGAAAGAATTGTAGTTGTGACAAAAAAACAGAACGAAAGTTTGTAATTTAATGAAAGCGTTTCCTTTTATGCTGGAAATGATGAATGGGGATATAAAAATATGAGTAGAGATGCATTGCGAATTATTGATTTGAGTGTACCGTTAGATGTTCATTCTAAAGAACCAACACCACCAGAAATAACTTATTATGACCATGAACAAGGAGCGATTGGGGCTGCAGCTGCTTTTGGAGTTGAACCGGAAGATTTTCCTGAGAAAAAAGCATGGGCGTCAGAAATGGTTCGCTTGAGTACACATACAGGTACCCATGTTGATGCTCCGTGGCATTACTGGCCAACTTCTGAAGGGAAACCCGCACGCAAAATTGATGAAATACCATTAGAATGGTTCTACGGAGATGGGGTTGTACTAGATTTTTCCGATAAGCCTACAGGGTATGAAGTTTCATCGAAAGATATTCAAGAAAAGCTAGATGAGATGAACTATCAACTAAAACCTTATGATATTGTCATGATTCGATGTGATGCGGATAAGAAGTTATATGATAAAGACTATGCTATCAGTCATGTTGGTGCTTCAGCTGAAGCAACACGTTGGCTAATCGATCAAGGGATAAAGGTAATGGGGACAGATGGATGGGGATGGGATATTCCATTTAATGTTCAAACGGCTGAATATAAAAAGCATCCTCGCTCAGGGGTATTATGGGCTGCCCATTATGTTGGAAAGGAAAAAGAATATTGTCAAATAGAAAAATTAGCGAATTTAGATGTATTACCGACTTCCCATGGATTTAAAGTTGCAGTATTTCCTATCAAAATTAAAGGTGCAAGCGGTGGATGGGCTCGTCCAGTAGCAATCTTTGAATAGTAACAACGCACGATTTAAAAGGCTGTTTCAAGAATTTATAGGGGGGATAAAATGTTTACATTTAAAAAGGGATTAATTTTTAGTCTGATGCTCTTATTGATTTTGCTGTTTACTGTTGGATGTTCAGAATCAAATGAAAGCTCGAACAATCAGGATAAAAATGATACTGAAGCAGAAGAAAACACAGAAGATGGAGATACAGAGAAAGCTGAAGCTAAAGCGCCTCAAGCAGGCGGGGAAGTGGTAGTTGGTGTGGCGGGAGACTTTATCAATTTAGATCCGATTTTATCTACTAGCGGAGATGACTATCCTTTTGTTTGGGGAATTTACGATACGTTAGTCACCTATAATTCTGACTTAGAAATACAACCTGGTTTGGCGGAGTCATGGGAATTTCCAGATGATACCTCAATTGTTCTTCAGCTAAAGAAAGGTGTAAAGTTTCATGATGGAACGGATTTTGATGCAGAAGCCGTTAAATTTAACATAGAGCGTGCGAACTCAGAGGATTCAGTGATTCCAGACTTAAGACATGTAGAAGAAGTTGAGATCATCGATACGCATACAGTGAAATTGCATTTATCTGTACCAGATGCCTCTATTCTATTAGCCTTGACCGAACGTCCGGGGTTAATTGCTTCCCCTGCTGCAATTGAAAAAGATGGAGAAGAATTTCAGCGGAACCCTGTTGGTACAGGACCATTTAAATTTGTTAGTCATGTTCCCAATGGGGAGCTTGTTTATGAAAAGAACGAAGATTATTGGAAAGAGGAAGAACCATATATTGATAAGCTGATCTTTAAAGTGATGCAGCAGGAAACGACACGTATCAATGCCCTAAAATCAGGTGAAGTTGATATTATTGCAGGAATTTCGCCGTTTAGTGTCGATAGTTTAGAAACAGCGGAGAATATTAAGCTTGAAATGCCAAATTCATCTCATAGAAGTAAAGCAATTGTTTTCAATGCCAGTATGCCACCATTTGATAATTTAAAGTTTAGACAGGCGGTTACCCATGCAATTGATCGGGACATTATTGTGGATACACTTACTAATGGCTATGGAGAACCATTGTATCAGATCTTTCCGAATGACTTTTGGGCGGCCGATCCAGATTTGAAAATTGAATATGATCCTGAAAAAGCAAAACAATTATTAGAAGAATCTGGTGTTGAGGATCCTTCGTTTACGATGCTCATCAGTCAACAAGATTTCTATGAACCCATGTTCACAGATATTATTACCGAGCAGTTAGCTAAGATTGGCATTACCGTAGAAACGGAAACAATGGAAGGAACTGCTGCTTATCAAAAAATGTGGGCCGAGAAAGAATCGCAAGCCATGTCATCAGGGACAGCTGGCAAACCCGATCCGCATTTGTTAATGGAAATCTGGGTCATTGCAGATAGCTTCTTTAATGCTGGAGAACAGACGACCCCAGAATTTGATGAATTAATTGTTGCTGCTAATTCAACCAATGATCAAGCTGAACGAGCAAAACTATATCATGAAATTAATCGGAAGCAAGCCCTAGATGAAGTAGTAAACATTATACCAGTTATGTCCGTTCCAATCATATATGTCTTGAATGACAAGGTTCATGGATTTACAGCAAATGGATTAGGAAAATCAAATTTCAATAGTATTTGGATAGAGGAGTAACCTGCCTTATAACTGATGCACAATTTTTTTAAAAACATCCGCTACGATTGTAGAAAACCAAATTGTTGCTGAAAGGAAGCAGGAAGATGTTTACTAAATATTTATTACGACGACTAATCTATGTGATTCCAACATTGTTAATTACTACCTTTGTCGTATTTTCGCTCATTCTTTTAATTCCAGGCGATCCAGTAGTAGCTTTGCTCGGTGAAAATGCAACTCCTGAAAAAATTGCACAGCTGCAGGAGCAAATGGGATTAAACAAACCGATCATTATTCAATATGGTGATTGGCTTTTAAATGCAGTTCAAGGAGATTTAGGAAGGTCGCTATTTACAGGAGAGCCTGTATTTGACGCAGTAATAGGCAGATTAGGAGTGACACTGCAACTTGTAGTGATATCAACGATTATTTCCGTTAGCTTTGGAATGTTATTTGCTGTTATATCCGTCTATTTTCCAAATAATTTACTAGATTATCTTGCGCGTTTTGTATCAATTGTTGGTGCATCCTTTCCAAACTTTTGGATAGCTATGTTGCTTGTCATACTTTTTAGCTTACATTTGGGCTGGTTCCCATCCACAGGATTTACGAATATTACGGATAATCCAGGAGGTTTTTTAAAAACGGTTATGCTGCCAGCAATCTCCTTAGGGGCGATTGGGATTGCGGTCATTACGCGGCATTTACGTTCTTCTTTATTAGAAGTTATGGAATCAGACTATGTTCGTACTGCATACTCAAAAGGCAATAGCAGATGGAAGGCGATTTTTAGTCATGGGCTACGAAATGCCATGTTACCAGTAGTGACCACGATTGGGATTGGATTTGGCAACGCAATTGGTGGAACCGTTGTAATCGAAACGATCTTTGCTATTCCAGGCGTGGGACAACTGGCTGTCAATGCAATTTTACAAAGGGATTTTATGATTCTTCAAGGTGTCATCTTAATATTAATTATGTTAGTGATTATCATCAATTTCATAACAGATATCATCTATGCCATATTAGATCCGCGCATCGAATATTAAATTAGAACGGGGGTATCGGATGAGCATAAAGGAAGTATTTCATCGATTTAAGCAGGAGCGGATTGCTTTTATAAGTTTTATTTTTTTAGTAATGCTCTCTGTCGTGGCGATATTTGCCCCTTTCATTGTACCGTATGATCCGAATCAACAGGATTTGGTAAATGTATTAGCTAACCCTAGTTTATCGCATTGGCTAGGCACCGATAATTTAGGAAAAGATATTTTTAGTCAAGTTATGATGGGTACGAGAACAGCGATTCAAGCGAGTATTTTTGCTATCCTAATTCCACTTTTTATTGGTGTACCATTAGGTATCATGGCAGGTTATATTGGTGGTCTGGTTGATGATATATTTATGAGAATCATTGATGCAATTATGGCCATCCCAGGAATTCTACTTGCCTTAGGGATAACCGCCGCTTTAGGAATTAGTTTATGGAATGCAATGATTGCGATTGGTATCGTTTCCATTCCACAATTTGCGCGTTTAGCCAGGGGGCAGACTTTACAAATACGAACAGAACCATATGTAGAGGCAGCTAAAATTTCTGGAGCTGGTCCACTTTGGACGATGTATAAACATATTATTCCTAATATTTTGCCTCCCATACTCGTTCAAGCTTCCGTTAACATTAGTTTTGCCGTTTTAACTGAGACGTCACTTAGCTTCTTGGGAATGGGTGCGCAATCTCCACAAATTAGTTGGGGAAGCATGATTGAACAGGCCTATAGTTTGATTAATTTAAATCCGTGGTTAATTGTGTACCCAGGTATTGCCACAGCCTTGACGGTGATGGCAGGGAATTTTGTTGGCGATGGGTTAAGAGTGGCTATTGATCCTAAACTAAAAGGATAGAGTGAAGGTCAGCATATTGTTCATAGATGTTGGAGGGGGCTAAATTGAAAAGGAAAGTAGAGACACAATTATTAGAAGTGAATGATTTACTCGCATTGATTCCAACACCTAAAGGTGAAATCAAACCTGTCAATCACATTTCTTTTTCGATTCATTCAGGGGAAATTGTAGCTTTAGTAGGTGAATCTGGTAGCGGAAAAAGCTTATCTGCTTTATCCATTATGCGATTAAATACACCAGAAGTGAAGTATGGAAAGCAAAGTACGATTGAGTACAATGGGATAAATCTACTCGATTTAAGTGAAAAAAAGATGAGAAAGTTTCGTGGAAATGAGATTTCGATGATATTCCAGGATCCGATGTTTTCTCTTAACCCCGTACATCGAATCGGAAAACAAATTGCAGAAATGATAAAGCTGCATCGCAAAGTGAGTGCTCAAGAAGCAAAGCGTATCGTTTTAGATTTATTAGAAAGGGTAGGTATCCCTGATCCACAAAAAAGAATGCAGCATTATCCGCATCAATTGTCAGGTGGTATGAGACAAAGAGTCATGATTGCAATGGCTCTGGCTTGTCAGCCCAAACTATTAATTGCAGATGAACCTACGACAGCCCTTGATGTTACGATTCAGGCGCAAATATTAAATTTAATTCGTGATCTTCAAAAGGATATGGGTATTTCTGTGTTATTAATCACGCATGACTTAGGAGTAGTGGCGGAAACGGCGGATCGTGTTTTAGTGATGTATTGTGGAAAAATCGTTGAAAAGGGAACGGTCGAAGAAATCTTTGAAAACCCATGGCACCCATATACAAAAGGTTTAATAGCAAGTATACCGGCGTTATCTGGACCATCTAAAGAGCAGTTGGAAACGATTCCTGGAACGGTTCCTAATCCATTGGAGTTACCAAAAGGATGCAATTTTTACGATCGCTGTCCATTTGCAACGGATAAATGTCGTGAACAGGATCCTGTGTTGATTAAAAATGCAGTAGATTCAGATAGACAGGTGGCTTGTTGGTATCCACTTGATAAGAAAGAGGAGATGAATAAATATGCAAAAGCCTCTACTATCCCTAAGTAACGTTAAAAAATATTTTCCAATGGGAAGCGGTTTATTTGGTAAAAGAAATCAATGGGTAAAGGCAGTGGATGGAATTGACCTCGATATTTACCCCGGTGAAACAGTCGGCTTGGTTGGGGAGTCGGGATGTGGGAAGTCTACTGTTGGCAGGATGATAGTCGGTTTAGAGAAACCAACGGAGGGAGAGATATTTTTCCAAGGAGAAAAACTTATCCATCATCGGAAAAATCACAAAGAATTAGGGAAAAATTTGCAAATGGTCTTTCAAGATCCTTATTCTTCATTGAATCCGCGAATGACTGTGACAGATATTATCGAAGAACCACTTATTCTTCATAGAATAGGAACGAAAAAGGAAAGAAGAAAAAAGGTTGATGCATTACTAGAACGCGTCGGGCTGTCTTCTGATTATGGAAATCGTTATGCGAATCAATTTTCAGGTGGACAAAGGCAAAGAATTGGCATTGCCCGTGCGTTAATATTGGATCCTAAATTAATCGTTTGCGATGAACCTATCTCTGCTTTAGATGTATCGATTCAAGCACAAATTTTAAATTTATTAAAGGAAATTCAAAAAGATATGGGATTATCTTATCTGTTTATTGCGCATGGTATTCAAGCTATTAAACATATGAGTGATCGCGTAGCAGTTATGTATCTAGGAAGAATTGCTGAATTATCGGAAACAAATGAATTATTTAATCGACCTTTGCATCCGTATACGAAAGCATTATTATCTGCAGTGCCGGAACCAAAGCGGAGAGAGCGTGAGCGGATTTTATTAAAAGGGGATTTACCGAGTTCAACAAATCCTCCCAAAGGATGTCGTTTCCATACACGTTGTCCAGTAGCAATGGAGAAATGTAAAGAAATAGAACCGCGGTTAGTCTCTACTTCGGAACAAGGTTTAACAGCGTGTTTATTATATGAAGATAAAACAGCTGCTAATCTATAGCATCGAAAATTATATAAAAAAGGGGATTCGTTAATGACAGAAGTTGTTATTGTTTCAGCCGTTCGTACACCAATTGCTAAACAAAAAGGTGCCTTAAAAGATTTAGATCCATCCATTTACGGTGGTCTTGTTATTCAAGAGGCCGTAAGACGAGCCAAAATAGAAGGAGAAGAAGTAGATGATGTCATTTTTGGAAATTGTCTGGCTGGGGGAGGAAATATGGCTAGACTGGCACTGCTTGAAGCAGGTTTGCCTGTCAGTGTGCCCGGTCTAACGATAGATAGGCAGTGTGGATCGGGAATCAATGCAGTTGCACTAGCAGCAGAGCAAATTATTTCAGGAGGAATTGATATCGCTGTTGCTGGCGGTACAGATAGTATGACAAGAGTTCCTTATTTAATGGAAGCGGCGTCAACAGCGTACAGTTTAATTCCACCTAAGTTTATAAGAAGACCACTTGCACCAAAAAGCATTGGTGATCCACCAATGGGAATCACGGCAGAAAATCTAGTTGAACAATATGGAATTTCAAGAGAGGAGCAAGATGAATTTGCTTACAGGAGTCAGCAAAGAATGGCTAAAGCCGTGGAACAAGGACGCTTTGATGAGCAAATTCTGCCGATGTACTTACAAGGAAAAAAAGGAGAAAAAATCATTTTTGATAAGGATGAACATCCACGGCCAGATACAACTGTTGAAGTATTGTCAACGTTAAATCCAGCGTTTAAAAAGGATGGAACGGTTACGGCAGGAAACGCCTCTGGAATAAATGATGGGGCAAGCGCACTTGTTTTAATGAACAGTAAAGAAGCAGAAAAAAGAGGTTTAGAGCCTTTGGCAATCGTAAGAGATGCTGCAGTTGCAGGTGTTGACCCAAATATTATGGGGATTGGTCCTGTACCTGCGACAAGAAAGATATTAAAAAGAAACGGTATGTCCCTTGAAGATATCGACTTAATAGAAATTAATGAGGCATTTGCTGCCCAAGTTCTAGCCTGTGATCGTGAGTTGCATTTTGATATGGATAAAGTAAATGTAAATGGTGGTGCTATTGCACATGGTCACCCTATAGCCGCTACAGGCGGGATGTTAATTGCAAAATTAATTTACGAGATGAAGCGTCGCAATGTAAAATGCGGACTTGTTACGGCTTGTTGTGGGGGCGGTCAGGGGATTTCCTTAATTATTGAACGCTAAAATATGGATATTGGAAGGAGAGGGAAGCAATGAATATAGAGGAATTAAAAAATATAACAGTTGTAGGTTCAGGCGCAATGGGGTCACAAATTGCAATGGTTTGTGCATTGGCTGGCTATCACGTTACATTACAAGATATTAATCATGATAGTTTGGAAAAAGCAAAAAATGCTTTAAAAGGGCATATGGAGAATCGAATTAAAAAAGGGCGACTCTCACAAGATGAAGTTAATGCTGCATTTGACCGTTTGCAATTTGAAACAAATTTAGAAACGGCTGTAAAAGAGACGGACTTTGTGATTGAAGCGATTATCGAATTATTAGATGAAAAAAGAAAGCTGTTCACACAGCTCGATCAACTCGTATCTGACCACGTTATATTAGCAACAAATAGTTCAACTTTTGCTAGTTCCCGATTAGCATACGCCACCAATCGTCCAGAAAAAATATGCAATATGCATTTCTTTAACCCAGCGTTAGTAATGGAGCTAGTTGAAGTTGTACAAGGTCCGCATACCTCTGAAGCAACAGCAAAAATAACAGTTGATTTAGTAGAGCGGATTAATAAAACACCAATCTTATTAAAAAAAGAAATAGATGGGTTTGTCGCCAATCGAATTTTGGCTGCACTTACGAATGAAGCAATTTCTTTATATGAGAAAGGCGTTGCTTCGATTGAGGAAATTGACTTAGCTTGCACAAAGGCTTTAAATCATCCAATCGGACCTTTTGCGCTGCTTGATTTAACGGGAATTGATATTAGTTATTATGCTGGCATGCAGCTTTATCAAAAGACACAGAATGAAGCGGATAAACCCGCAAAAACAATCATAGATAAATTTGAAAAAGGTGAATTAGGCAGAAAAACAGGTAAAGGTTTTTACGTATATAGCTAGTTTGACCGTAGATGAATGGTTTGTATTTGTCATAGTGGTTGGGAGGGTAGACAAAGGTGCAAGAATATATTCGTGATTTGGAAAAACGAAAAGAGGCAGCATTGCAGTTGGGCGGAGAGGCGAAAATAAAACAGCATCAGCAGGCGGGATTTTATACTGCAAGAGAACGCATCGACAAACTCGTTGATAAGGATAGCTTTATGGAATTTGGAAAACTCAATCATGCAGAAAATCCCGAGATTGCTCATAAAAGTCCTGCCGATGGAACAATTGCTGGATTAGCCAAAATTAATCAACGTCCAGTAGTTGTTCAGGCAATTGATAAAACAGTGCTTGCCGGGACGGGAGCAGCTGTAAATGGTAGGAAATCACATTTGATTACTAATTTTGCTGTGAAGCGTGGTTTGCCCATTTTTAATCTTGATGAAGGTGGCGGATTGCGTATGCCGGATGGGATGGGCTCAGATGGGATTAGCAGTAAAATGATGTCGATGAATTTATTAAAGCATGGTAGGCAAGTACCAATAATAACGGCAATCTTAGGAGATAGTTACGGTAGTCCAACGTGGAAGGCAGTTACGTCAGATTTTGCAGTTCAATTAAAGGGCACCTGTCTTGCGGTTTCTGGTCCTCGTATGTTAGAGGTTGCTACGGGAGAAAAGGTTAGTCCAGAAGAATTGGGCGGATGGAAACTTCATGCGAAGACGACTGGACAAACGGATCAACACGGAGAGGATGAAGCACAGTGCTTTGATTTGATGAAAACCTTTTTTCAATATATGCCATCCCAAGCGGATGAAGAGCCACCATACAAGGAAACAACTGACGACCCGTATCGTATCCTCCAAGAAGTGATGGAAATTGTGCCAACGAAGAGAAATAGAGCGTACGACATGAAAAAATTAATCCATGTCATTGTTGATAAAGATTCATTTTTCGAAATGAAACCGCTTTATGGTGAAGCCTTAATTACTGGTTTTGCAAGATTAAATGGAAGAGTGGTTGGAATTATTGCCAATCAGCCGATGAAATATGCTGGAGCAGCTGGACCACAGGAATGTTTGAAAGCTACCGATTTTATTTGTCTATGTGATTCTTATCATATCCCGCTTATTTTCCTTCATGATATCCCAGGTTTTCGTGTCGGAAGTACTGCAGAAAAAGCAGCCATGCCAACGAAAATTATGGTTTGGAATCAGGCACTAGCTTGGTCGACAGTACCTAAGATTTCTGTCGTCATTCGAAAAAGCATAGGGGCTGCATACAGTAATATGTGCGGTCCGAATATGGGAGCCGATTTTGTTGTTGCTTGGCCAACTGCAGAAATTAATTTTACAGGTCCGGAAGTTGGGATAAATGTCGTGTATGGAAGAGAGTTAATGGAAGTAGAAAATCCGGAAGAAGAAAGGAAAAAATTACTTGATCTTTGGGAGTTTGATAGCTCTCCTTATAAAGCAGCTGGAAAGCATTTAATTGATGATGTGATTGATCCTAGAGATACAAGAAAATTTTTATGTCGATCTTTGGATTATGCTTGTTCCCAAAAAGGAACGAAAAGTCAACGCTTATTAGCAAACTGGCCGACTGGCTTTTGAATATTTGCGTTACAGAATTTATTTCATGAGGGGTGAGAAAGATTAGTGCAAAAGCAATTTGGTATCCTACGGAGGAGTCAAAAGAGGCATCATCGCTTTATCAATGGATAAAAGAACTTGGATTTAACAGTTACGATGAGTTGTATGAAGCTTCGATTCGAGATATTTCATGGTTTTGGGGTGAAGCAGAAAAACGCTCTGCAATCGAATGGTTCGAACCGTATCATCAAGTGGTTGATTTAAGTAAAGGAAAAGCATGGCCATCGTGGTTTGTCGGTGGAAAATTAAATTTAGCATACAACTGTTTAGATCGTTGGCTTAAAAATCCTGAAATTGCCAATCAGCCAGCCCTAATCTATGAGTGTGAAGATTTTCATGTCGAGCAATACACATTTCAGGAATTAAATGATTGGGTTAATGAAGTAGCGAATGGGTTAAAGAAACATAGTATCTCAAAAGGAGATAGAGTCGCTATTCATATGCCGATGATTCCCGAGGTAACTGTGGCGGTATTAGCAATTATTAAGTTGGGTGCAATTTTTGTTCCAAGCTTTTCTGGTTTTGGCTCAAATCCGATTGCCCAAAGATTAGAGAGTGCGCAGGCAAAAATGCTTATCACGGTTGATGGATTCTTAAGAGCGGGGAAAACAATACCAGTGAAAGAGGAAGCAGATGAGGCAGTTTCCATGGTTTCCTGTGTGGAAAAGGTAGTTGTAGTAAAGCGAATGAAGCGGGATATTCCGTGGAAGGAAGGACGAGATTTAGATTGGAGTAAGCTTGAAACTGGTATCAAGGATTTTGCTGCAGAGCCAATGGATAGCATGGATCCGTTTATGATTGTGTTTACTTCTGGGACAACAGGAAAACCAAAAGGAACCGTTCATACGCATGGACCCTATACCGTGAAGGGAGTTTTTAGTAATGGGGAGAAAGTACAGGCAGGAGGGGTTAACTTTTGGGTAACAGATATGGGCTGGATTATGGGACCCTCCCATGTATTTGGCAGCCTACTAAATGCGACCTCGATGGTGCTTTATGAAGGCTCCCCTACTCATCCAAAGGTAGATCGTTTATGGGAATTGATTGCCAAACATCAAGTGACTTCTTTGGGTATCGCTCCTACTTTAATCCGTTCATTAATGCAGTATGGTATAGATCCTGTAAGAAAACATAATATTTCAAGTTTACGTGTCATTATGGCAACTGGAGAGCCCTGGAATCCAGAACCATGGAACTGGTTGTTTGACAAGGTAGGAAATAAACAGATTCCCATTATAAATTTTTCCGGTGGAACGGAAACGGGTGGCGTTATCTTAACGAATACACCGCTTAAGCCAATAGCGCCAGGAAATTTTAACGCTCGTGGTCTAGGAATGGATGCAGCAGTATATAATTCATCCGGTGAGCCAGTCGTAAATGAAGTTGGTGAGCTTGTATTAAGACAACCGTGGTTAGGAATGACGCATGGATTTTGGCAGGATCCGGAACGTTATGAAGAAACCTATTGGAGTAAGTGGAAGGATACATGGGCACATGGTGACGCAGCGATTCAGGATGATGCAGGTTTCTGGGCCATTACAGGTCGATCGGATAATACGTTAAATGTTGCTGGAAAGCGTATGGGACCTGCAGAAATGGAGTCGATTATTACCGATCATCCTGCCGTTTTGGAATCGGCAGTAATTGGAGTTCCTGATGCATTGAAAGGAGAAGTGCCTGTTTGCTTTGTCGCACTGAATCAAGGATATTTACCTGCATATGAACTGATGAATGAGCTAATGGAGCTAGTAACGAAGCGATTAGGAAGGGCTTTACGTCCTAAGGCAATTCATGCAGTAGCCGAACTACCAAAAACAAAAAATGGAAAAATCATCCACCACGCCATTCGCAATGCATATTTAAAGAAAAAGCTCGGGGATTTAAGCGCATTGGACAATCCAGAAAGTATAGAAGAGATAAAAAAGATCCTTCCATCTTCTGAATCAGTTAAGAAATGAGCAATTGGTATATAAATGCCATCTATCTAGCTTTTATAATTTTTGTGAGAGGATAGAGAAGCATGCTTAAAGGACAGATGAAATTCGCGATTCGAATTTTTTGTATATTCGCCATGTTGGAATAAGCCGGAAGAAACGAAGCAGTCATTAAAAGATGGCTGGCTGTATACAGGCGATATCGGCATGATTGATAAATCAGGTTATCTTTATTATTTAGGACGGAGAAAAGAAATGATAAAAGTGAAAGGCATGAGTGTCTTTCCGTCAGAAATTGAGGCTATTATTGGTCATCATTCTGGCGTTATAGGATGTGGTGTTATTGGAATTCCCGATGAAGAAAGAGGAGAACGACCAATCGCATTTGTCCAATTAGATGCAGCCAGTCGAGGACAATTAACAGAGAAGGAATTGCAGCAATGGTGCGAAAGGCAAATGGCTATATATAAAGCACCACTGATAAAATTTATCGATAAACTTCCTTTGACTACAACGGGTAAGGTCAAAAAGCAAGCTTTACAAGCATTACTATAGGCTTTTGTCGGAATGTAGGTGGTATAAAAGATATAGCTCACATCATAAAATGCATAATGACGAGGGTTAGTGATGTCCATCGTGATTTGAAAAAAAATGAATAAAAGAGGATGTTCAAAAAGTCCGGTAAAAAATGACACTTCGAATTTCTTCGTTGGCTTGCTTTTTAGTATGCTCACGTATCAATTGTATACATTCCGCTACTCAAAGCTGCGCCACCTCGAACTTCGATGCACAGGACGTGCTAGTGTTGGTGTTGCAACAGGACGTTGTGACGTTAGCCGACCTCGCTCCTTTTTATCCTCCTTTTTGAATACGCATTAAAAGGAAGGAGTTTTTTGTATGGAAAGACCTTGGTTAAAACATGTTGCGAAAGGGAATCCAGCTGAAATTGACATTCCTGAGATCTCATTACCCGAATTATTACGTGCATCCGTTGACAAATATGCAGATAAGACGGCTCTCACTTTTTTTGAAAAAACATATTCGTATACCCAGTTGGCAAAGGTTATAGAACATGTTGCTAGTTCATTAGAAAACCTTGGAGTGAATAAAGGGGATAGAATAGCAGTCATGCTCCCAAATTGCCCCCAATATGTCATTAGTTATTTTGCAATAATGCAATGTGGGGCAACAGTTGTACAGGTTAACCCAATGTATCAAGCAGCAGAATTATTACATGTATTAAAGGACTCACAATCGAAAATTCTTATTGTACTTGATTCGTTACTTCCGATAGTGAAACAAATAGGGAAAGAGACGAGTTTAACAACCGTTATCCCTGTATCGTTTGAGAGTGATTGTACATTTAATGATTTATTCGTGGCTACTGGTTTACCAGTTCCGACTATAGACATCGATCCAAAGGAAGATGTTGCAGTTTTGCAATATACAGGTGGAACGACTGGGCGTTCCAAAGGAGCTATGTTAACCCATTATAATATTGTTGCAAACACACTACAAAGCTATGCAACGTCGGTAAGTGAAACGAAATTGGGAGAAGAACGACTATTAGCAATTTCTCCGTTATTTCATGTTTATGGTATGACGAGTTGTATGAATATGTCTATCTATATTGGTGGAAATTTAATCTTAGTTCCGAAATTTGCAGTTGACCAGACAGTGCAAATCATTGAACGAACAAAACCTACTATTTTTCCAGGCGTTCCGACAATGTTCATTGCTCTATTGAATTATTATAGAGAGAAAAAGTTTGATCTGAGTAGCTTGCGGACATGTACAAGTGGCTCTGCACCTCTACCGGTTGAAGTCATGCACCAATTTAATCAGACGAGTGGCACAAAAGTGGCAGAGGGCTATGGTTTATCAGAAGCGTCCCCTGTTACACATCGAAATCCAATTAATGGACTTCAAAAATCAGGAAGTATTGGCATTCCAATTCCAAATACGGATGCATTGATTGTCGATATTGCTACTGGAGAAGAATTATTGCCAATTGGTGAAGTAGGTGAGCTAATCGTCAAAGGGCCACAAATCATGAAAGGGTATTGGCAAATGCCTGAGGAAACGGAGCAAGTCATCCGCAACGGTTGGCTTTATACAGGGGATCTTGCCAAAATGGATGAAGATGGATTTTTTTACATTGTAGGGAGAAAAAAGGAGTTAATCATTGCTAGTGGATTTAATGTTTATCCTATTGAAATTGAAGATGTCATTTATCAGCACCCAAACGTGTTGGAGGCAGCAGTAGTTGGTATCCCCGATGCATATCGAGGAGAAACGATTAAAGCATTTGTTGTTTTAAAAGAAGGAGCAGAACTTACTGAAGAAGACTTAATTTCATTTTGCCGGCAACGCTTAGCAACATACAAAGTGCCCACAACGGTGGCATTTGTAGATACATTACCAAAAACATCCGTTGGGAAGATATTAAAGCGTTTATTGAAAGAGCAATCGGTAGATTATCCCGCTAAATAAGTTGTATTTACCATCTAAACGAAAAATAGAAGGAGAGAATGTTATGTATTTGCGACTAACGGACGAGCAAAAAATGGTCCAAGAAACGATTCGAAAATTTGTTGAAAAGGAATTACTTCCCCTTGAAAATGAAGTACTTCGAAATGAGAGGGAAGGAATAGAGGGTTTATCGCGAGAAAAACAAGAGGAGCTCCAATTAAAAGCGAAGGAAGCAGGATTTTGGGGAATTAATACACCGGAGGAATATGGAGGTGCCAATCTTGGACAAATGATGCGGGCAATCGTTTCTATAGAAGTAGCAAAAACCTTTGTCCCGTTTGATTTTGGTGGTTCAGCAGATAATATTCTCTACTATGGAGATGAAAGGCAGAAGGAAGAATATTTAATCCCAACGATAAACGGAGAGAAAAAATCTTGCTTCGCCATGACAGAGCCGGATGCTGGATCAGATACTAGAAATATTAAAATGACAGCCGTTAAGGATGGAAATGAATGGGTACTAAATGGGGAGAAGACATTTATTACAGGAGGAAATGAAGCAGATTTTGTCATGGTTATTGCCATTACCGATAAGAAATTACATCAACAATCGAAGGGTCGTACTGGTGTGACCTGCTTTATCGTAGACCGTGAGATGGGGTGGAAGTCTGAATATATCCACACGATGGGGGAATGGGGACCGGCAAGTTTAATTTTTGAGAATGTACACGTTCCAGAAGAGAATATTTTAGGTGAATTACATGGCGGGTATAATCTCGGACTTGAATGGATTGGTTTTGCTAGATGGATTGTTGGAGCGCGTGCAGTTGGTACGGCAGAGCGATTATTACAAATGGCAATCGACTATGCAAAAGAACGCGAAACTTTTGGTCGCCCAATTGCAGAAAGACAAGCCATTCAATGGCAAATTGCTGATTCCGCTGTTGAAATCGAAGCAGCTAGGTGGCTCGTGTTAAACGCTGCCTTTACGCTTGATCAAGGAGAAGACAATCGTCACTTAGCATCCATGGCAAAACTGTATGGATCCAATATGGGAAATAGAGTAGTCGACCGTGTTTTACAAATTCATGGTGGAATGGGCTATACGAAGGAGTTACCGATTGAACGCTGGTACCGTGAAGCAAGGTTATGGCGGATTTATGATGGGACGGATGAAATTCAGCGCTGGATAATATCTCGTAATCTACTAAAAGGTAATGTAAAAATAGGACAATTTATTTAGGAGGAGATAGTTGTGACAGGAAGATTTACTGATAGAGTAGCTTTTATCACTGGAGGAAGTCGCGGAATTGGCAGAGGAATTGCCGAAGCTTTTGCTGAAGAAGGAGCAAAAGTTGCAATCATTGATATTAATGAAACAGCATTACAGGACACGGAAGCGGCATTTAACGAAAAAGGGTATACGCTTTTTGCTAAACAGGCGGATGTTACGAATGCTTCTGATATTGAAGCGGCTATGGAAGAAGTGGTCGATCAATTTGGTTCACTCGATATCTTAGTGAATAATGCGGGAATCATTCGTGATAATCTGTTGTTTAAAATGACGGATCATGGTTGGGAGCAAGTAATGAATGTACATTTGAAGGGAGCTTTCTATGCTTCGCGAGCGGCTCAAAAGTATATGGTTGAGCAAAAATATGGCCGCATTATCAATCTATCGTCTACATCTGCTCTAGGGAATCGTGGTCAAGCTAATTACGCTACGGCAAAAGCAGGATTACAAGGTTTTACAAAAACATTAGCGATTGAACTTGGCAAGTTTGGGATCACCGTCAATGCGGTTGCACCTGGATTTATTGAAACCGAGATGACCAAAGCAACAGCAGCAAGAATAGGTGTCCCTTTCGAAGATTTTGTGAAAGCAAATATCGAACATATTCCTGTAAGAAGAAGTGGAAAACCTGCTGATATTGCCAATGCAATAACTTTCTTTGCTGATGAAAAGTCATCATTTGTCAATGGACAAGTTATTTATGTTGCGGGAGGACCAAGAAATTAGAGGGGAGTAAGGATAATATGTATCGTGCATTCATTGGAGAAAGGTCAGAGCGGGTAAAAAATACGATAGAAAGAGGTGCTGTAAAACAATTCGCACTTTCAATTGGTGATGCGCACCCGATTTTCATTGATGAAGCGTACGGGAAACGATCAAGATATGGCAGAAATATAGCACCGTCAACCTTTCCGAGGGTACTTGAATACGGTGCGATTGCAGGACTAAAACTTCCGGAAAAAGGACTAATCCATGGGGAACAAATTTACCATTATCAGCGCCCGTTATTCGTAGGGGAAGAATTATATTGCTATACAAAAGTAACAGATTATTACGAGAGAATGGGGAAGAGCGGTTTGATGGGCTTTCTTGTGGTAGAAAGATTTGGTGAAGATACTTCGGGCGAATTGATTTTTACAGAAAAAGCCGTGACGATTATAACGGAAGCGGTAAGGAAGGCGATGAAAGGATGAGTACATTACGTACGCTATGCCAAGGAGAGTTGTTACAAGAGGTAACACTAGAAGCGGTATCTCGTCTTGATTTAATAAAATATGCTGGAGCGTCTAAAGATTTTAATCCCATCCATACGATTGATGAGGAAGCAGTCAATGCAGGTTTACCGGGAATTATCGCCCACGGCATGTGGACAATGGGGAATTTAGCTAAACTGTTTACTCCTTTCCACGAAGAGGGATTCATTCAGGACTATTCCATTCGGTTTTCTGGAATGGTGTTTTTAAATGATGTGATTACACTTCAGGCAATTGTAGAAGAAGTCACGGATACGTATTTGGATTTTCGAGTGATGGCTGTGAACCAACATGGAAAAGAAGTAATTAAAGGAAATGTACGTTTTGCCATCTATGAATAAATGTGCTCAATTATACAAGGAGGTAGGATGGAATGCATGTAAAGGAACTATTCGATCTTAGTGGAAAAACAGCAGTCGTCACAGGAGGTGGACGTGGTTTAGGGGAACAAATCGCAGAAGGTTTCGCTGAAGCAGGGGCGAATGTGGTCGTTTGTTCAAGAAAGGTGGAAAATTGTAGAGAGGTCAGTGAGAAATTAAGAAAAATTGGTGTAAAGTCACTTGCTTTTAAATGTGATGTCACAAATCGTGATGATATAGAAAGTGTGGTAAATAAGACGGTGGAGGAATTTGGACGTATCGATATTCTTGTGAACAATAGTGGTGCGACATGGGGAGCCCCTGTTGATGAGATGCCGTTGGAAGCTTTTCAAAAGGTATTAAATGTTAATGTGATTGGAACATTTTTAATGTCCCAGGCAGTCGGAAAAGTGATGACGAAGCAAGAATACGGCAAGATTATTAATATTGCTTCTGTTGCAGGATTAAAAGGATCGAACCCAGAATATATGGATACAATCGGCTATAACACGAGTAAAGGTGGGGTCATATCTTTTACAAGGGATTTGGCAGTGAAATGGGGTCCTAGAGGCATTTATGTCAACGCGATTGCCCCGGGATTCTTTCCAACGAAGATGACGAAAGTATTACTGGAAGAGGGCGGGGAGAAAATTCTTCAAGCTACACCACTACGAAAATTTGGTTCGGAAAATGACATCAAAGGTGTTGCGTTATTTTTAGCTGCCTCTGCATCAGACTATATTACAGGGGAAACAATTGTCGTTGATGGAGGCTCACTTGCCATGTAAGGGGAAATTGAATTTTTCTTATTAACGACTTGGATGTAAAAGGTAAAATGGGAGGATTAGGTACGGATGATGACTCATGAAGTTGAAATATATGTTCGATTTTGCGAAACAGATGCGCTTGGACATGTGAATAATATAAGTCATTTTTTATACTTTGAAGAGGCTCGGACTAAATTTTTCACAGAAGTTTTTCCTGAAAAAGATGATCGTTTCAATTTTATCATTGCTTCAATTAAATGTGATTATATCAAGCAAGCATATGCAGGTCAGATATTAAAAGTTAAAACAGAAATTAAAAAAATTGGAAATACAAGTTTTACATTATGTCATCGACTGACAACGAAAGATATGGGAATAACGATTGCAACGGCTGAAGCTGTGATTGTTTGTTTTCACTATCAAGAACAAAAGTCCATCCCTATCCCACAGGAATTACGAACAAATCTAGAAAAATATCAACATGCAATTCCGAAAACGTAAATTGCTTAACGGATGAGAAGAATGTTTGATTGTACAATTAAAAATTACCGATGAAGGAAGGTATTGTAAGTGAGAGCTGCTCAAATTGTTGCGTTCAAGAAGCCGTTAAGAATTGGAGAGGTACCTGACCCTACACCAGGTCCTTATGATGTTGTCGTAAAGGTGGAGGCAAGCGGTATTTGCCGTAGTGATTGGCATGCATGGATGGGTGACTTCTCATGGATAGGTATAGCACCGGAATTACCGATTATACCAGGTCATGAAATGGGTGGAGTTGTTGCGGCAATCGGGAAAGAGGTTAAAAATTTTCGCCCAGGGGATAGGGTAACAACCCCTTTTCATGAAGGATGTTCTCATTGTTCTTATTGTGTAAGCGGGCAATCAAATCGTTGCGAACATACGCAGGTTTATGGCCTTACTAAAGATGGTGCTTACGCAGAATATATCAATATTCCCAATGGCGATTTTAACTTAGTTCATCTACCTGATGAAGTGGATGCACTTATTGCCGCTGCAATTGGTTGTCGCTATATGACCGGTTTTCATGGGGTGGTTCGGAGCCAATTACAGCCAGGTAATTGGCTTGTCATTCATGGAGCTGGTGGAGTGGGCTTATCAGCGATTCAAGTAGGAACCGCAGTTGGTGCTCAAGTTATTGCGGTTGATGTGGAGGATAGAAAACTAGCAATGGCAAAAAAAGAGGGAGCACTTGTGACGGTAAATGCTCGGAAAGAAAATGTCGCTGAAGCTGTCCAAGAAATTACAAAGGGCGGTGCCCATGCATCAATTGATGCACTTGGTATTAAGGAAACCATTCTAAATTCTATCTTGTCATTAAAAAAAGGTGGACGCCATGTGCAAATTGGTCTGACTACGAGTCAGGAAGCTGGCAGTGTGGATATTCCCATTGATTTAGTAACGATGAAGGAGTTAGAAGTCGTTGGCAGTTTTGGCAACCCACGTACAGATTATGATGGATTACTAAATTTGATTGCCCGAGGAAAGTTAAATCCCAAATCTTTGATTGAAAGAGAGGTTTCTCTAGAGGATGTGTCGGATATCTACCGTGATATGGAAAATTATAAAACCTATGGATTTAATATAATAACAAGATTAGGAAAAGGATAAAACAATTATAATTATTCTTTCCCTTGAGGTGAAATGCAGAATATGAGTTAATAAAGGTGTCGGATCGATAGACTCTTATGAAAGGAGGCTGATAATATTGATCACGAATAGAGAGGTGATTTCCGCATAGCGGGAATCACTGTATGGAACCGTTCATGCTGCGGTCCCATTTAATTATGAAAAGAATTTGGAAAATTTGCATCTTACATTAAAGAGAAAAATTGTTTATACGTAAATTTGTATTTAATGAAATTAAATGTTAATATATCCTGACTTTTGCAGTTGAAACGGAGAAAAACAGCCTTGAACCCTTATGATTGCTGGGTTTTCGGCTGTTTTTGTTTGTCAAAAAGATATAGTGTAAATCACCCTTTTTTAACCACCCCTAAAATTTTTTTAATTTCTCCTAATGGCATGCATTTTTTCCCCAAATCGATTCCTAATTTCTTCTCGATATCGGCCAGCTCTTCATCATAATGATCAAACAGATAATAATTTATCTGTATATGGCTGCAGGAAGCCTTTCTAAGGCTATCAAGCACGGCGATAACTGAATAGTTCGAAACTGCCGAAGATGTACATGGCTTAAAGGAAACAAATGAGGAGTTAACTAAACGGGTTTTATCCGAACAAAACCGCGTGATCCTTGATTTTGATTCATCAGTAAATACGGTCTATGGAAATCAGGAAGGCGCTGAGGTTGGTTATAATTCGACTAATCCTGGAAAGAAGAGCATGCATCCCCTTTACGTTTTTGAAGGCTCTAGCCGTTTATGCTTAAATGCAAAGCTAAGAAACGGAAAGGCATATACATCTGATGGCATGATCGAAGCCGCAGAGGAAGCCTTGAAGCATGTCTGTTCTACAGCCTCTATCATGGCGAGATTTGACAAAGGATTTCCAAATGAGAAACATTTACTGTATTTTGAAGAGTATTGTGACCCGGATACAGGTTTCCCAAAGGAAATATTGTATGTTGGAAAGCTGAAGCTGTGATCAAGTTTCAGGAGATAATTTTTATGCAAATTTCGCTGACTTATGGCTCAAAATGATCGCCTACAACATTCACATTTTATTTTGCAAAGAGGTATGCCCGCCAGCGTATTCTTCCAACACGATAGAAAGAAAGGTAAATGCCATTCTTTTGGTCTAGGTACAGACTTTCTTAATTCTTGATAATTTGTTTAATTATAGAATTTGATAATTTTATTTTTATAATTGGTATCCTTTCTAAAGTGGTTAAATATTGAATAGTGTAATAAGTTTTATTTATAAATTATAATTCTAATTATACCAAATATATTAATATCTGCTATGTCTCAATAATAGGGATGTTATATGACCAATATCTTGATGCCTTTGCATTTAATTTTAATTAATAAATATTGATAAACCTATATCCCCCAGGGTTTATCTGTTTGAGTTAAGGAGCCATATAAAATGATTAGTCCAATTTAAAAACCCTCATTTTTATACGCAAAAAAGTTTAATTTGGGGGATATAAAAATGAATAAAAACTTTTCACTATTACTAACGGGACAGTCACTTGCAAATATTGGTGATGTCCTCTATATGGTAGGTATTATTAGTGCGATTTTTGGTTTAACAGGATCTGCCACAGTAGTGTCTTTTGTACCATTTACTATAACAACATCAATGTTTGTGTCCAATTTATTAACACCTTTATTGATTGAAAGAGTGAACTTGAAATGGTTATTGGCAGGTTCACAATTAGGAAAAACAATCCTGATAGTTGTATTAGGATTATTATTAACCGGATTGTCGGGAACAAACTATTATTTGATATTCCTTATAATATCTGGTGTTGCATTGCTCGACGGATGCGCTAACCCAATAATGCATTCAATGATACCGCAATATGTGAATTCGGATAAGCTAGTACAAGCAAATGGAATAGCAGAAACAGTATTACAACTTATCCAAACAGTTATGTGGTTTGTAGGGAGTTTGTTTTTGGTACTGACGAGTCCACAACAAATTGTTTGGGTCGTTAGTATTCTGTTTGTAGTATCAAGTGTTTTGTTATGTTTCCTTGAAAGTGTTGACCAACAGGAAGAAGAAGCACAGAAAGGCAAATTAGATCAGATTAAAAAGGGGTGGAACGACTTATTATCTACCCCTGTATTACGAAATATAGCGGTAATAGAGATATTAGAAACCATAGCCGGAACCGTTTGGATTGCTGCTATTTTATATGTGTTTGTCAATGAGACACTACAAGTTGGCGAAGAGTGGTGGGGTTTTATTAATGGCTCCTTCTTTTTAGGGTTAATAGTCGGAAGTATATATTGTATCAAATATTCTACTGTGGTGGAGAAATATCTAAGTAAACTAATTTTAATTAGTTCCTTATTTAGTTTTGTGGTGACAATTCTGTTCGGCGTAACCAGCGTTCCAATTATAGCTTTACTACTTTCCCTTGGAATTGGAATTTCTGAACAAATAAGGGCAATTCCTTTGCAAACAATAATCCAGACCAGTATTTCAAAGAAAAAATTAACTACAGTTTATACATCCTTAGGAGCTGTATCAACAGGTGTATTCGGAGTGGCATCTCTTGTTATGGGAATATTGGCTGACTTGGTTGGAGTTAGAAGTGTTTTTCTGATATCAGGAGTGATGCTTGCTATCGTTACCGTGATTGTATATAGAAATAAACATTTGTTTGTTCGAAATATAGTGGAGTAAAACGTAATAGTGTGGGTTTCAGAATTATTGCAAGCCCACACTTTTAACAATTTCCATCTCTTTGAGAGTTTCCCACTTGTCTTTCTCTTCTTGGGTAAGAGTGCAATAATTCCTTGAATGAATTTTCATCATATCCCTCC
>NZ_JAXHDD010000025.1:0-62686 GCF_037072025.1 Pseudogracilibacillus sp. SO30301A
AGTATGAGGATGATTGATAGTATTGCTTGACAAACCTCATACATTTGATATATTATGGTGTATGGCAAATTATTTCTAATCCATAATTAGCCCCGGAAACTAATTGTGTGAATATAGATGATAACTTAAGATTTGAAATTTTGGAGGGAAAGAAATGCGTACTACTTTCATGGCAAATGATAGTACTGTTGAGCGCAAATGGTATGTTGTTGACGCAGAAGGCCAAAGACTTGGACGTCTAGCTTCTGAAATTGCTACCATCCTTCGTGGAAAGCATAAACCAACATACACACCGCATGTAGATACAGGAGATCATGTGATTATTGTAAATGCAGAGAAAATTGAACTAACTGGAAACAAAATAAATGATAAAAAGTATTACCGTCACTCTGGTTATACCGGTGGAATTAAAGAGCGTAATGCATATGAAATGAAAACAAACCACCCAGAGCAAATGATTGAAATTGCAGTCAGAGGAATGCTTCCAAAAGGACCGCTTGGACGTAAAATGTTTAAGAAATTACATGTTTACCGTGGACCAGAGCATAAAAACCAAGCACAAAAACCAGAAGTCTACGAGCTTAAAGGATAAGAAAGGGAGGTTAATTAATTGGCACAAGTACAATATTATGGAACAGGTCGCCGTAAGGAATCAACTGCACGTGTACGTTTAGTACCGGGATCTGGCCGAGTTGTTATAAACAATCGTGATGCGGAAGAATATTTCCCATATGATACACAAAGACTCATTTTAAAACAACCATTAGTTGCAACGGAAACAGAAGGCACATATGATGTGTTAGTTAATGTTCACGGTGGAGGATTAACTGGCCAAGCTGGAGCAATCCGTCATGGTGTCGCTCGCGCACTACTTGAAGCAGACCCAGACTACCGCACAACATTAAAACGCGCAGGATTCTTAACACGTGACCCTAGAATGAAAGAACGTAAGAAATACGGTCTTAAAGGCGCGAGACGTGCGCCGCAGTTCTCTAAGCGATAATTTCGTTATTATATCAACGTTTACAGCCTCTTCCCGAGAGAAAAGGGAAGGGGTTTTTCATTTAAAAAATAGAACTGAATACCCCTTGAATACCCTTTGGTTAAAAATCGAGAACATCATTAATGGTATCTGCTGCACTTTCTTTCATAATATCCGAAACGTGCGTATAGATATTTATCGTGGTTTGTATATCTTTATGTCCTAATCGTGCCTGTGCAGATTTTATGGCGTGAACTGTGATCCTAGGCAGGTCAGAATGCCTTTTAATGAACTTGGCAAGTGAAAGGGCATTATTAACCTTTTAATTGAGAAAGCATCAATAAGGTATATTTTCAAATGTAAAATTGGATAGGGGCGACCTTCATTGTCTTTGTTGGATGGATTCGTAAACAATGGAAAAGCTGTTTCTTAAATAAAACGTACTTGTTAGCTTGTATCTTTATTTACATCAACAGTGCTAACATTATACTCATTAATTAAAGACTTCAAAATTAGCTTTCCATAACCTTTACCAATTTTATTTAGGTCTAAAAAAGCATTTATAGTTGTCTTTCGTTTAGAGCTGAATAATCTATTAAATCATCATTAACATACCATAATTTATCATTTAGTTGTCTCAAGTATGACGGAATCATTTTTTTATTTCAATTCTGTCTTTATATGAAAGAAAATCATGGGTAGTCAATACAGATTTCTCCCATGGGTTTTATAAAAACGTTTAAACATTTTAGTCCTATGATCTTCCGCAGCCGTGCACGATCGATAAATGATATTTTCGTTTAAATCGTACATTACAAATAGTCCTTAATACCATTTTGAAAGGCTTCTTGATCGTTATTATCAAGTCCAAATAGAGCTTCTTGTAGGGCGAATGTGCTTTTGTAAAATCTCATCCGTTCGATAACCCGTTCTATCCCGGGATAATAATTAAGTAATTTTTCTAAAAGACACTCTCCATAACCGGACAGGATTCCTGCAAAGTCAAAAGCCGGATCACCAAGACACGAACCTCCAAAATCAATGATACCAGTTACTTTGTTATCGGAAATACTGTACAAAATATTTGAGGGGCCAAAATCACCATGAATCAAACAGGGTTTAAATTCAAAATGTGTGGCATTTCCAAGATAGGATTCGAAACGCTTTGAAACATTATGCCGGGCACCTTGTCGCATGAAAGGAAATAATTTTTCCTTAAAATTAACATACAAGTTAGTAAATTCTTTATGGGGATCCTCATGCGTAAGATTCAAAGACACATTTTCGATAGGAATAGCATGCAGCTCCCTTAAAAAAGTTGCAAGTTGCTTAGCCAATATAGATGGTTGGTCATTATTGTTCAAAACCGACTTCCACAGTGGCTTTCCCTCAATCATCTTATACCCGATAAACGCTTTACCGATGGTTTTTGTTTGTAATTGTTGATAAATTGGTTTGGGTGTTGGTAAGGAAACATACTGGCCAACCATATTTAAAATTTTTGTCTCCTTTTCTAATCGCTCCACACCATCCTGATATTTTGCAAATCGAAAAACAATCTCATTATTAACAATTAACACATCATTGTTCTGTCCAATATGATTGAATTCGGCAGAATAAACCTCTAGTTCCGGATAAACTTCTCTTATCCGTTTGATATATGTATGCGCCTTTTCTTTTCTTTCCATGTAGCATCCCTACTTTTCCGTTAATTGGCTCGTTTAAAAATGGTTAAATGTTCTTCTACTGACACTACCTTTAATAGATTTGTTTAAAAATCACAAGTTAACTTTTCGCTTTACATATTTATTAAGAATTGATTTCAGTTTCTTTATTTTCGAATAAAAGAATAAGGTGAATCACGATAGATTAAGTTGCCCTCTTCCTCAAATCCATCGTGTTCTTCACCATCAAAACTATAAAGTTTTTTTAAAAGGTCCCACATTGTTTCCAACTCTTCAGCTAATAAATTTTTAAAAGTTTCTTCCAAAAGGTAGATCCCTTTTTTTGCAACAACAAGTAATTTTTTTTTTCCACTTTCAGTAATTTTTAAGTTAACCGCACGTTTATTTTTCTTACTAGGAATTACGTTAACATAGCCCTTATTTTCAACAATTGTAATTAACTGTTTTACGCTCTGCTTTGTGGTACCTAATTTTCTAGCAATATTATTCAAAGTCTTTTCATCTTCAGGTAAATGAGTAATTGCTACCATTGCCATATACTGTCTTGATGTTATAAGTTCAAGGAACTTGTCACCTTTTAACCTGGATTTTATTTGCGAGAGAAAATAAGGTAGCGTAAGTAAGTTTGCTGCATTAAAAATAGTTCTCTGTAAATATCCATATTCACCCTCCATTTTAGACATTATATTGTCTAAAATAAGCGTCATCATAGTACATCCGTTAGTTTAAGTGGGAAATTTTACAATTTATAATTTTCTATTTATTATTCAACAAAAGGCCTGATTGTTTAATACTGATTTTCTATATTACCATATTAACATCAATACCCTTTATTTGAATTGAAATTTTTTTAAAGGGAATTTTTTGATGGTACGTAACTGCTCTCCATTTTAGTGATGAAACAGTGAGGACTTCATCACTTTATATGTCGTTTATTTTCAATGTGTTTTCTGTTTTTCCATGGTAAGAATACCCTCATATTGGTACTAATTTAAAATGATATCCATTTTTGAAGGTAATGTAAATATGAACTAAAAAAGTAGGTGATTAATATGTGTGATCGCACTAAGAACTAGCGTTGCATTAATTAATACCAATGATTCAAAATACTAATAATGTTCAAAAATTTATTGTTTATTCAACAAAAAATCCTTTACAATGGATATACAGGTGATTTCCTGTCCAAATCCATTAGTAAAGGATAACGCATATGAACAAGAATACACTAAAATCATCATTTGGTAAATGGGTTGAACCCATAAATACAAAAAGACTTTTAAAATAAGTTGAAGAAAGTAAACAGGATTATTATACAAAAAAGTTCACAACTGAAGCCTTCATAAAGTTGATGTTGCTTGCCCAACTACAAGGATTCGAGAGTCTGGAGGACAGGAGCGATGCACTGATTGATGATGGATTTCAAGATGCCTAGGTTTTGAATCAATCAGTAAATCCCAGCTCTTAAGGAAAAACAATGATGTAAATCCAGCCATCCTTTCCCGTCTGTTATTGGAACTCGTACATCAAAAAAAAGGGATTCACTTTAAAAACGGGAAGTATATGCCACTCAAAATCATTGATTCCAGTACGCTCCCATTAAGCTTGACGAACCATAAGTGGTATAATTTCTCAAAACAAAGGCAGGCGTCAAGCTACATTTGTGACTTGTATTCATGATAAAGAGACTGTGTATCCAGAAAAAGCAGCGATTACAACGGCTAAAGAACATGATAGAAATCAACTGGAAGTACTTGTGGACGATAAGGATGCCATGTACGTGTTTGACCGTGGCTGTATTGACTACAAACGGTTTGATCGAATGACGGACGATGGTTATTTCTTTGTATCAAGATTGAAGAAAAACGCTGTCATTCGTGAAGTAGAAACCTTTACAGTTCCTGAAGATTCTCCGTTCTATCCGACAGGATGGTTTATATCGGTTCGACTCAAAATCGTATAGAGAATGTTTTTCGCCTACTTGAAGTAAAAGATACGAAAGGAAACATTTTGCGATTAATTACGAATCACTTCGATATGGGACCTGAAGAGATTAGTCAAATCTATCGTCAACGCTGAGCAATCGAACTGTTTTTTAAATGGCTCAAACAATATGTAAAGATCAAACATTTTTATGGCATGAGTGAAATGGCAATTCAAAACCAGATCTACCTTGCACTGATTACTTATTGTCTAAATGTTCTTATCTAACTGGAGATGAAAAGTAAGAAATCGCTACTTCGTATTAGCCGTTGGCTAAAAAGATTACTCTGGAAACCTGCATACATCTGGATTCGAAGATTTGATGAACGTGCTGATCCTTAAACATATATTGCAGCTGCCGCTAAAGTTGTAATTGTATATTTTTTCCAAATTGACAGATCACCTTTTATTAGGGATTTGATTTTTTGGCAAAATTAATAACGGGATATTTACTGAATATTAAAAATTGATTCATGCAACGCTAGTGCCAATATCCTATCAAAATATTTATTCCTTCATGGAGATTAACTTTTGTTTCTTTAAAACATCTAAAATTATCTATTTCAATTTTAGAAATAAACATTCTATTCTCCCTTCTATTTAAATTAATTTTAATGATCTATCAAATAACAAATAAAATGTTGAATTGTACTTATATGGATATTAAATCATTCAATTTTAATGCATAAACTAAAGTTAAAAGAGGAAATAAACTAAGTGAAACCATAACATGGAGGTGTGTAACTTTATGTTTAAAATGATCATCAAAAATTGGCTAAGAAATATAAATCGATTTATTCTTTTATTAATTGGAACAATCTTAATTAGTGGTGGATTAATTTCATTAATCGCTATATCGGAATCAAATAAAGGAACTATCATTAATTCTTTAGAGGAAAAATGGACTGCATCTTATGATATTATTGTTCGCCCTAAAGGAAATGAGAGTGCTACAGAAAAGGATAATTATATGGATCCAAATTATCTTAGTGGGCTTTCAGGTGGAATTTCCTTTAAAGAGTTGGATGTGATTAAAGATATTGACGGCGTTGACATTGCAGCTCCTATTAGCATTATAGGTTATACTACTGTCCATCCAATAATTGAAAACTTCCAACTTAAACAAGATGGAATATATCGTTTACAGCATAAATTTGTAGAAAATGATGGTATTCGAAATTACAAAATTGATATTAATACTTATCATGCTATTAATCTTGATACTGAGATTGATTCATTTGAGGCAGCAAATAAATATGATTTACTAATTGAAAATCAAGAAGTCATTCCATTACGAGGAGACTTCACAATTCTTTTAGCCGCAATAGATCCACAAGCAGAAGCACGGTTAGTAGGGTTGGATCAAGCGATTGTAAAAAATAACAATAGTAGATATTTTCAATCAAGCGACTCTTTTGATTCCTATATTCATGAAGGAATTGGTGCTGAGGTTACTAAGTTACCAATCTTATTAAGTATGACTCCCTCAGTTGATTATACATACACATTTAATATAGAGAAACTAAAGGTACCTATAGATTCCCCTAACAAAGTAAAAACGTTTTTAAAGGATATTGAATTAGAAGGTGGAAGAAATTATCTAGATAAATTATCCGCTAGTCCTGTAGATTCAATTACGTTTAGTGCGGAGGAAGCGCATAAAATATTAATTGATAGTTTTTTATCTGGAAGTTATTTTGACTATTTAATTTTAAAAGAGAAAGCTAGTCCTTTAAACTATGAAGTTGTTTTTAGTCCATTCCAGGATCAGTGGCCGATTGCGTATATGATAGATGCGCCAGATAATAAAACGTATAGAGAGGCAAAGGTTTATCATGAAGATATGTCAAAGTTGCCTAGAATTGAACCCCAATTTATTGGTATGTATGACCCAAAGAAATTGAATATTTCAATAGATCCTTTAACACAGGTACCCATGGAAACTTATCGTACAGCTACAGCAACATATGTGTTGAATAAAAATAGTAATCCAGTAAACCCTCCTAAAAAAGTAACCGCTTCTTCAGATCCTTATGGCTATATAATGCAATCACCAACAATGCTAACCACAATTAATGCCTCGAAAGAGTTTTTAGGAGAAAAGTCGATTTCCTCAATTAGAGTTAAAGTGGTGGGTGTCGAAGACTTAAATGAAAAAAGTCAGGAAAAACTGGAATCTATAGCAAAAGAAATAGAAAACAAGACAGGCTTAAAAGCAGATATTACTTTAGGTTCGTCGCCACAGCCCTTATTGATTAACATTCCGAAGATTGATGGTGTCGAAGAATTAGGCTGGATTGAACAGCCTTGGATTAAAAAAGGTGTATCCATAAATATTTTAACGGAAACAAAACTTGGTTATTCAGGCTTAATTATTTGTTTGATTTTAGTTTCCATTATTTATATCTTTGCCACAAGTTTTATCAATTATTTGTCACGTAAAAAAGAATTTGCTCTTCTGAAGGCTCTTGGATGGAAAGATGCAGAAATTATCCGCATGGTATTGACCGAATCAATACTTCTAAGTGGAATTGTTAATGTTATTTCTTTAATCGTATTATTCATTTTAAAATCGAAGAACACGGAAGTTATTACGTGGGGACATGTCTCATTCATTTTAATTTTGACTATATTTATTTATATTATTGGATCCTTGTGGCCAAGTTATTTAATTGCTAAAATCACTCCTTTACAAATATTAAAACAAGGAGAAATTAGTACTAAGTCATCACGTTTTGGAAGAACCAGAGGAATTTTTGGTATTGTTATGAACAATCTTTTTGGTTATTGGTTACGAAATATTGCTTCCGTATTAGCTATAAGTTTGCCAGGCAGTTTATTAATCTTATTTATGTTTATCTCACTTAGATTAAATGGTATTTTATATACAAGCTGGCTAGGGGAATATGTTTCCATGGAAATTGGTATTACCCATTACATAGCTGTTGGCTTATCATTTATGATTGCTATTTTAACAACTGGAGAAGTGATTTGGCAAAATTTACTGGAACGTGCGAATGAAATAGCTCTTTTTAAAGCTCTAGGCTGGAGAAATATATATATTCAAATGACAGTGTTAATAGAAGGAGCATTTTTGGGCTTATTATCCGGAATTGTAAGTCTGATATTAGGTGTGATAGTCGTGACCTTACTCTACGGTGTTTTGTCCTTTGAACAATATATCTTCTACAGTTCTATTCTGATTATAAATATATGCATAGGAGTACTTAGTGCGCTTCTTCCTTCACGTAGGGTATTGCGCATAGAACCTATTCAAGGTCTTAAAAACTAATTTTAGTTAGGTTATTAGCGAGTTTAAAAATATTCTCCAAACAATTATGTAAAGTATAATTTTGTTCAAATTATTAGGAGGGAATAAATCAATCATGGTTCAAAAAATAGTATGCCATAAAATTAATAAGTCTTATGAAGGTGATGGTATTACTACACATGCAATTCGAGATATAAATTTAACTTTTAATAAGGGTGAAGTTGTTGCAATTGTTGGACCGTCTGGTTCTGGTAAATCAACATTATTAAGTCTAATTGGATCACTCGATAAACCAACTAGCGGTGATATTTTATACGATGATAAGAAATTAGCTGATATGAAAAAAAATGAGCTTGCTGATTTTCGTTTTGAGCGTATCGGATTCGTATTTCAACAGTTTCATTTACTTCCAACTTTAACTGCTTTGGAGAATGTGATGACGCCCTTATTTAATAGAAAACTATCATATAATAAAAACGAGCGATCAAAAGAGATTTTAGCGAAAGTTGGATTGGCAGATAAACTAAATTTTTTTCCATCTCAGTTATCTGGTGGTCAACAGCAAAGAGTCGCTATTGCTCGGGCATTTGTACATGAACCTGATTGGTTACTTGCAGATGAACCTACAGGTAATTTAGATACCGAAACCGGTGACTCCATTTTTAAATTAATTTTTGACATGAACCAAGAAAAAGGTTGTGGCGTTATTTATGTTACACATGATTCAAAATTTGCCTCAAAAGCTAATAGAGTGATTTATATGCAAGATGGCTATTTAATAAATATCGATTAGTAATGCACTATCTATAATGTTTCTAGTGGAAGTATTTTCTCCACTTCTCTTCCACTAGCTATTTGTCTACAATATTTTATTTTTAAATTCTATGATAAGACCTCCTATTAAAATTAACTATCTATGTTATTAAAGATTCGATTTGTGAAGAAATATAAGGATACAATATGATGTTTTAGTAAATGTACATGGTGGTGGGTATACAGGTCAAGCTGGAGCAGTTCGTCATGGCGTTGCTCGCGCACTACTTGAAGCAGACCAGACTACCGCGCAACTTTAAAACGTGAAGGATATTTAACGCTGACTCTAGAATGAAAGAAATATGGACTTAAAGGTGCAAGACGTGCGCCACAGTCCTCAAAACGTATCTATTATTTAGCAAATTACAGCCCTTTCTCATATGAAGAGAGGGTTGTTTTTGATTTATGGAAAATCATGTTAATTGAACTGCTTCTCACTATAACTTCACCTGCTTCAACTACTAGAGTAGTAACATTGTTTCTTGGATAAATTTTACATTAATAAAATCGTTTGTCAATAGCAGTTAATTGTTTTTCCAGACAATTGTATAGGGTATGGTGTGCAAGTAACCAATTGATTGAAGGCTCAAGATTTTTCGGTGAAGTAATCTTGGTTGCAAACTACAAATAGATCGGGGACAACGGTCCGTTTTTCATCTTTACTTTCATTCTTAAAGACTATGTCAGTTGGTGTTGCAAAAACTTTACATTTACTCCCTTTCAACAAATTATATAACTCGCCATGCAAGTAAGATGATGTCTCTTGATGTTTGATACTAGGAGATGGATATATATATAACTCCATCAATAAACTCTAACCTTTTATCTGTTTTTTTCGTGCAGATTCAAATTCTTCATAGGTGCTATACCTTTCATTTAATAAACTCAAAGCAATCACCATCTTAAGCCAATTATACTCGAATTAATAACCAAAAGAAATAATCATACACGACATCCGCGTATATGATTAAGAGTGCAATTATTAAGGTACGGTCTAATTTCATCACATGACTATGCTTTTACATGCGTTGTTCCATTTTACTACCCCGTTACTATCCTTAAAGCGGTGAGAAGATCCTGTTCATACAAAGAAAAAAACCGATCATATGGAAACGTACGATTCCATATGATCGGTTTTTTTGGGGGTTATTTCCTTAAATCAATATAAATGAAATAAATAAAAATGATATAGACACTAAAAATTAATTATGCTAAATTATAGGAAAGTTAAAGGAATAATGCCTTAAATAAACTGTAAATAATTTTTGTGGGGGGTGAGGAAAGTGTTGAGTAGTATTGGTGTGGTAGGACCAGAAGAATCGGTGAATAAGATATTAAAGGTCGCAGAACAGTTTTCAAATACAAGATGCATTCCGTTTACGTATAAAAGTGTAGAGGAATTACCACGTTTAATAAGACAAGGGAGTCCGCTCGTAGATCAATGGCTATTTTCTGGTGTGATGAATTATTCGTATGCTTTACAGCACTGTTTGGTAGATGCTGAGCAAGCAGATTTCCCATTGCTACATGGATCTAGTTTCTTTGGAAAACTACTGGAGATTCAACAAAATGAACGGCGCTTGTTTACATCCTTTAGTATTGACACGATCACAGATAAAGAAATTAATAAAGTGTTATCTTTTTATGAATTAGATAGCTTAAAATTTCATTCCATTCCATTTTCTGAGTATGAAACAGCAGAAGAATTTGCAACATTCCATCAACGGTTATATGAACAGAAAGAAACAGAAGTCGTCATTACAGCAATTAGGGCAGTCTATGATTTATTAAAGGAGAGAAATATACCAGTATATCGGCTGACTCCTTCTTATTTATCAATTAAATTAACTATTGAACTACTTGAAAAGAAAGCACAGGTAAAACATTATGAAAACTTACGATTAGCTGTTATAGGTTGCAAAGTATTTCGTGTAGGTGAACATATTGATGATTCAATATTTGATTGGAAATATTATGAATTGAACCTAAAGAGAAGTCTGCTAGAGTTGGCTAAGAAATCCAGTGGTTCATTTGTTGATGTTGCAGACGGACTATATTATATTTTTACGACTAAAGGCGAGATTGATGAAGAAATGGAAGCAGCATTATTCAACTGTATTGAAATATACCGAGTCGATCATCATCTTGATATCGGTTTTGCAATCGGCTATGGTCAAACGGTTTATCATGCAGAACAAAATGTCCGTTATGGATTAAATCAACTAAGTTTAAATGGAAGTCCAACACTTCTAGTCGTAGAATCTAAAGAAAATGTATTACAGAAAACACAAAAGGACTCAGCAAATGCGTTAAATACCGAGGAACTTAGAAGAGTTTTAAGAAAGCGATTTCAAGATAGTGATGTTAATTTCCGTGATGTGTTGCGTATTGCTCTTTATGCGCATAAATATGACAAACAACAATTCATGGTGGATGATATTGCTCAATGGCTAGAAGGAACAAAACGTAATGCACGTCGTATTTTAGCAGAACTAGAGCATGCAAATGTCGTGGAAGTATGTGGCAAGGTACAAGCGTCAACAAGAGGTAGACCGAGTAATGTTTATCGCTTCGTTGATAAAGATTTATTTTACGGAACAGGAGGGGATTTTGATGGATAAACTCTCATCCTGGATGGAACGTGCATTGAAACAACTCAATTTAGTTTCAAATATGAATCAAAAAGAAGGCTTCTCTCGATTGGGTTATACGAAAGAAGAAAAGTTATCCCAACATCAGTTCCGTAAAATCGCTCAAAAACTTGGCTTAGAGACACATCAAGATTCTGCTGGTAACCAGTGGGCTATCTGGAAAGTAGATGAAAAGGTACCAACGATTGCGCTGGGCTCCCATTTAGATACCGTTTATAACGGTGGAGGATATGATGGAGTCTCAGGCGTCCTTACAGCACTTGCAACTGTGAAAGCGCTAAAAGATGAAAGTGTTCAACCGAATAGAAACATTGCTATTATTGCATTTGCTTGCGAAGAGTCTGCACGATTTGGAGTTTCAACGATTGGAAGTAAAGCAATTTGTGGCATTTTGAAAACTGAACGTATTGCCCATTTACAAGACTTAGATGGTACCACACTCGCAGAAGCGGTGGACAATTGTGGCTTGAATTGGAAAAAAATTAAACATGCAAAACTCTCCAGTGGGGACTTAGAACAATTTATTGAACTGCATATCGAACAAGGGAAACAATTGGAAAGTACGAATACGAAAATAGCTATCGTTTCTGTAATTGCACGTCCTACAAGGCTTAAGGTGACATGTCAAGGAATGACGAATCATACAGGTACTACACGGATGGGAGAACGCCGTGATGCACTTGTCGCAATCTCACCATTGATTAATTTTATTGAAACAAAAGCACTAGAGATGAACAAGCGACAGAAAGATTCACTTGTTGCTACCGTGAGTAAAATGCAATTGAGTCCAAATTCCATGAATATGATTCCTGGTGAAGTGACACTTGGTATCGATATCCGTAGTACAAGTGCAGCATTGAAAAAAGAAATGACTAGATCAATCGATGATTTCTTGGAAGAAATAAAAAGAACACGACCCGTTAATATCGAAATCGAAAAGCTCGTGGATGATGATCCAATTCAGTTAGATAAAGCCATCCAGGAAAGACTTCGTGATACATGTTCAAAATTAGGCATCTCCTCATTGACCCTTGATAGTGGTGCTGGGCACGATGTGATGAATATGGCACAAAAATGGGCAAGTGGACTAATTTTTATTCCATGTCGTGATGGGATTAGTCATCATCCAAAAGAACATGCAGAAATGAACGATCTTTTGACTGGTACAAAGGTTCTCATTGCTTACTTGAAAGAAATAGTAATAACAAAATAAAAATTGTATCTTACAGAATTAATGATTTTAGTTAAAGTTGCATTATACGATATAGGAGGATTCAATTTGAATACATTTATTAAAGAATATATGGATAAACATAAAGGTTATTTTCAAAGTGTTTCTGAATATATATTCAAACATCCAGAAACTCGTTTTGAGGAATATGAATCCGCCTCTTTTTTAGCGGAAGAATGTGAAAAGCAAGGATTTACAGTTGAACGTAATCTCGCTAATATCCCAACTGCGTTTAAAGCGACATTTGGTAAAGGTAAACCCGTCATCTCTTTTTTAGGAGAATTTGATGCACTACCAGGTTTGAGTCAAGTTCCAAACGAATCAACTTATCAACCGTTAGAAACACATATTGGACATGGATGTGGTCATAACCTACTTGGAACGGGGGCATTTGCAGCGGCTTGTGCTGTTAAAGCCTACCTTGAAAAAAGTGCTCTTCCCGGAACGGTTATCTTTCTAGGTTGTCCTGGTGAAGAGGGAGGATCAGGCAAAACGTTTATGGTACGTGAAGGAGTTTTTACTGATGTTGATGCTTCATTGACTTGGCACCCATCCCCGGGGAACTCGATTATTAGTTTATCGACATTGGCAAATTATCAAGTTGCATTTCATTTTAAAGGAGTAGCTGCTCATGCTGCTAACTCACCTCATCTGGGACGGAGTGGACTGGATGCAGTTGAACTAATGAATGTTGGAGTTAATTACTTACGAGAACATGTAGTCCAAGATGCAAGAATTCATTATGCAGTTACTGATACAGGAGGTTTTTCACCAAACGTTGTCCAGCCTAATGCAACGGTAATGTATTTGATACGGGCTCCGAAAATACATCAAGTTGAAAATATCTATCAACGCGTTTGCAAGATTGCCGAAGGGGCTGCGCTAATGACAGAGACAGAATTAACGATTGAATTTAATAAAGCTTGTTCCAATTATATTCCAAATCGAAAATTAGAAGAGATACTTTATAAGTACCAAAAAGAAGTTGGAGCAAGTACACCGACAGAAGAAGAAGAAGAGTATGCGAAGTCAATCTGGGAGACCTTAACAGAGGAAGAACAAGAATTTTATGTTGAATTAATGGAAGGGTTTGGTTACATCGGTGATGGAAGTGAATTTGCTGGAAAATATTTATCAGACGTGATTTCTGATTACAAAGTAATGGATAAATTATTTTACGGGTCAACGGATGTAGCTGATGTAAGTTGGGTGGTACCAACAGCACAATTATCAGCAGCAACCAGTGCGTTAGGAACTCCATTGCATACATGGCAAATGACAGCACAAGGAATATCTAGTTTTGCCCACAAAGGGATGTTGCGTGCAGCGACAGCGATGGCGTTAACAGGAGCGGATTTAATTTCGTCTAAAGAAAATTTGGCAAACGTTCAAAAAGAACATGAGCAATTTAAGGCGAAAAATCCTTATAAAAGTCCTATTCCTAAAGATGTGAAACCAACAACTTTGGGCGGAGAAAAAGTGTAATGTGATTGTCTGTTCAAGAATAATCTACACAGCTTGGCTTTTTTAAGCAAGTGGATAGCAGTTAGCCACAAGTTGTAAAAACGAGTGAACAAAGCTATGTAGTAGCGTGAAGAAATATAGCGACCCAAATGGAAAAAGTATTTATTTTAGTAACATCAATGAGTTTTAACTTGATAGATTCCATACCGACGAAGATTAGTTATGCACTAGAAAGTAATGTTCAGTAATCTATTTTCGGTGGGAAAGACGCCAAAACATAACTATACAAGGATGTGATTTTTATGAAAGAGAAAAAAGGGTTGTTTCAAAGGTTTTTAGACGTTGTAGAACGAGTTGGAAATAAGCTTCCCGACCCATTCATGTTGTTTGTCGGACTTGCAGTTTTCATGATAATTATTTCTTGGGTTTTCAGTTTATTTAATGCTTCGGTTGTTCATCCAGGTGATGGTGAAATACTGGAAATCAAGAGTTTAATCTCTGGTGAAGGTTTGCAATTTATTTTGACTTCTATGCTTGATAACTTTACTGGATTTGCACCACTCGGTTTAGTGTTAGTTATGATGCTTGGTATTGGTTTAGCCGAAAAAGTAGGTTTACTTGATTATACTGTCCGTAAAACAATTTTGAAATCACCTCCTGCATTACTTACTTATACGGTAGTATTTGTCGGTATTATGGGGAACTTGGCATCAGATGCTGCCATTGTATTGATTCCACCGCTAGCAGCGCTTGTCTTTTATAAAGTTGGGCGTCATCCACTTGCAGGTCTTACTGCAGGATTCGCTGGAGCGGGTGCAGGATTTACTGCAAATTTATTTATTGCTGGTACAGATGCATTACTTGCAGGTATTTCTACTGAAGCAGCACAATTTTTAGATGAATCATTTACGGTCACACCTGTTGATAACTGGTATTTCAACATTGTATCAGTATTTGTTCTAACGTTTGTTGGTGGTCTACTTACAACGAAATTCATCGAACCAAGATTGGGAAAATATGAAGGTGATGCATTAGAAGAAGAAGATGCGGAAGAATTACCAAATGCTAAAAAAGGTTTCATTTTTGCGGTAATCGCCGGATTAGTTTATATCGCTATTGTATTTGTTACAATTATAATTCCTAACAGTCCACTAGCAAATGAAGATGGTGGTATTATCCCATCGCCTTTCTTAGATGGAATTATTCCAATTATCCTATTTTTCTTCATCATTATCGGTGTAACATTTGGTATGACTGTAGGAAAAATTAAAACAAGTAAAGACATTGCTCAATATATGGCAGAATCTATTAAGGATATGTCTAGCTATATCGTACTTGTATTTGCAATCGCTCAATTTACAGCTTACTTCAATTGGTCAAACCTTGGAACTTGGGTAGCAGTAAATGGTGCTGAATTCTTAACAGATATTAACTTTACGGGTATGCCACTTATTATTGGATATATTATATTCACTGCTTTACTGAACTTTTTAATTACGTCCGGCTCTGCAAAGTGGGCAATTGAAGCACCGATTTTCATTCCGATGTTTATGCAATTAGGTTATCATCCAGCGTTTACGCAAGTTGCCTATCGCGTTGCCGACTCATCGACGAATATAATTACGCCGTTATTCCCTTATATGGTTATTATTTTAGCGTTTATGCAACGTTATGATAAAAAGGCAAGTATCGGAACTTATATTTCACTTATGTTGCCATACTCACTTGTTTTCTTATTAACTTGGATCATTATAATATTAATATTCTTTTATGCAGGTATTCCATACGGACCAGGAATTTATTCACATTTGTAAAAACAATATGAAATATGTGTCTACCTGTTTTTTGAAGAATGTGGGTGGTACTATTTTTATTTTTGGGACGGCATATAAGGAGGAGTCATATTTATGGAAATATTGCCAAACCGATTAATTAGTTGGCGACGGGATTTTCATCGATATCCCGAACAAGGATTTTTAGAAATGCGTACAGCGTCTATCGTTGCTGCGGAATTAGATCGTCTAGGCTTTGAATTAGCACTTGGTCAAGATGTCATGAAAAAAGAAGCCTGTATGGGGAAACCAGATGATGCATTGACGGAGTCCCACTATGATTGGGCGAAAGAGAACGGAGCGAATGAAGCGTATCTTGCCTACTTTAAAAACGGATATACTGGTATAGTTGCAACTTTAGATACAAAACGCCCCGGCCCTACCCTTGCTTTTCGTTTTGATATGGATGCTTTACCTATTACGGAATCAGATGCTTTAAATCACGCTCCTAAACAATTAGGGTTTCGTTCAATAGTTGAAGGTTCGATGCATGCTTGCGGCCATGATGCACATACGGCAATTGGATTAGGACTCGCAAATATGTTAGCAAAAGAAAAGGATCAATTAAATGGCGTCATGAAGATCATTTTTCAACCTGCTGAAGAAGGTACTCGCGGTGCAAAAGCAATGGTAGAAGCTGGTGTGGTTGATGACGTCGATTATTTCATTGCTTCTCATATTGGAACAGGAGTACCACATCGTCATTTTGTAGCAGCAACAAATGGCTTTATGGCAACTACGAAACTGAATATTACGTTCTCAGGTATTGCTTCTCATGCTGGAGGAAGTCCAGAAGAAGGAAAGAATGCACTTCTTGCTGCAGCCAACGCAACATTGAATATGCATGCGATTTGTCGCCATTCTGCGGGGGATTCCCGAGTACATGTTGGTGAGTTACATGCTGGATCTGGAAGAAATGTGGTTGCAAGCCACGCTGAACTTATCGCTGAAACTCGGGGAGAAACGAGTGAAGTAAATCAATACATGAAAGAACAGGTTGAAAATATCGTTGCCGGAGCTGCATCGATGTACGGTGTTGATTATCATATTAAAGTAGTTGGGGAGGCATTGAATTCTATTTGCTCCGATGATTTAGCAGAAACATTAGCTAATATTGCAAAAGAACATCCTTTCATGGAAAAAGTTGTCGTTCATGATGATTTAAGTGCTGGCTCGGAAGATGCTACTTATTTCATAAATGAGGTGCAAAGACAAGGTGGACAAGCAACTTATTGCATTTTTGGTACTGAACTTGCTGCTGGTCATCATCATGAGTGTTTTGACATTGACGAAGCTAGTCTTCTTCCTGCAGTTGAGATATTACATGCATTTGCAAAGAAATGTAAGTGAAAATATCACAAAAGAAGTAATTGTGGACTATGGAATATTGAAACTTAAATAGATATTGTTACTTGCTATTTTGTTTCAAGATACAGTAAGTTCGGAATGAATTTAACTGGAATAATTACATGCAATAGCTATTTTGTTCCCTTTGTATTTTCCATTTCAAGGCTCTTTTCACTTATGTGGAAAGGGTCTTTTTAATGGATGTACGAAAAAAGGTGCTCCTAATTTCTATAAAATTTATAGTTGAGTTTATGAAAGTTCTATGAAAATTAAACCTGTTACTGTTATTAGAAACTCTCTCAATTCAACATGTACGCTCTGTTCCCAACATTGCTGTGCGGGTTCAATAATGCGGCAACCGAGCAAAGCACGGTAGAAAGCAAAATGTGTTTTGCATGAAAAAAAAGACCTTCTTTTGTATAGTTAAGTTTACTACAACTACTAATATAAGAAAGAGATCCTTATAATGAAAGATACCAAAATCTGAAGGGACAAAAAGGTAATTTGAGCTTGGCAATTGCCAATGATGATTCTAAACTATCAGCATTGGAGTCCGATACAGAAAAGCTCGAAAAGGCAATTAAGTCTTTATAAATATGGGGGTAAATAGGAAAGACAGCAAATCAGGTAAGTCATGGGCTGATCATGCTAAAGGTTGGATGCGTAGCGGGGTTGATAGTGTAAAAGGATGGTTTGGATAAGGAGAATTATCGTATGTATATGAAAAGGAAGTTAGATCAATTTACTGAAATGGATTTGGGGCTGTTTCGCTCGTCATTTGAATCAGGAAGACAGGCCCCGAAAAGTGCAGCCAGATGGTTATGGGTAAATGTGATTACACAGGTAATTATGTGTTTGATTTTACTTAGAGCCGCAATAGATGCCGAAAGACTAGTTGCTTTCAAGCAAGGAATGATGAAAACAGTCTTCTTGTTTACGATTGTGATTATTATTCTATCTATTATTTATTCTATTCCATATTTTTATAAGAAACAGGAACATATTCAATATAGAATATTGTCGTTAGGTTTGGGAAATAATGTTATTTCAATACCTTACTTCTGTGGAATTTTTATGCTTATGCAGGAAAATAATATACCGGACTTTATCTATTTTCTGGTAGCAGTCTCTCTTATCTTATTGGGGGTGGGTATGTTTTTTATGATTGTTCATAAAACATCCAAAGCTATTAAAACAGGATATTTCAGCAGGCATTCTAATCAGAGTAATTATGATGAAACTGTACAAAAAGATAAAGCGTTTATATCAAACTTACCTGGACTCATATTTGGAGGAGCTGGTTTATTATTGATTATTGGAACCTCCATCCCTTATTTAAAGACAGCCGATGGAGAAGCAATTTTTATGGCGATGCTAGCTATTATTTGTTACTTTTTCGGCATCCATATAATCACAATGAACCTCATAGCAATTTATTGCAAGGAGCGATTTCGCAGTTTCAATTTTCCAGAAGAAGGTCATTTATATCCCTGGGGGAGCGGGGATAGACTGGAGAATAAAAAGTATAAAAAATAGAATAAAGTAGAATTAAAGGGGGTCTACAAATGAAAATTGAAACACGTACACTTCAATTTGATCATTTACTAACCTATGAAACAGAATTACCAAGAGAAGATTGGCAGGATGGCGTTTTTATAATGAATGATGTTCAGTTGGGATTGGAACTTTATAAAAATGGCTCCATATTCTTCTCTGCAGAACCAATAAAAGATAATAGCAATCTGCACTTTACATACTTTCTTCCACTAAATGAAGAGGTGGAGTTGGATTAAGATGCATCACTTGATTATATTTCCCACTTTAAAGTGGATGAAGCTTTAGTTTTACGACAGGCAGATCAGGAAGCTGATTTCCATGCGGCCTATCAAACTATCAAAGATCATGCACAAGCTAATAATATAGAGATTGAGGACAAGTATTATGTTGTTCTAATTGAGATATATAGGGGATATTATTATCGATTTATATGTTCCTTTAAAGAAACGGAGCTTTTTACGATGATATTTGGGAATTATAGCATAGCATACCGTAATGTAGTGTCTAAGTATTATAATTTTCATCCGGATCAACTGGATCACACGATTAATAGTTTTGTACAATTATTAGTAGAAAATGATTATCACCCGACCGGCAATGTTTTTTATTCCATGATTATTGAATTAGCAGAAGACGGCTTAATGACAGCCGAAATATTCATTCCAATAGAAGAATCGAACTTCACGAACACCACAGGAGAGCAGATGTTTTTTAGAAGTTACTTTTTAATCGAATCTATGATTATGACACGTGTACTAAACGATTTTGAACAAAAAGCTTCTGAAAAGTTTGTTGAGTTGCATCACTATATGAAAATATTTATTTAGCTGTTGCATTTGATTTTACAATGAACCAATATGATTGATATAGAGATTGTGAAAGATTATGATTGAAATTAACAGGGGGAAGTTTTGCGGAATAATGGATGATAGAAGGAAGAGGGTGAATGGTTTGGATTTAGCCTACCAGGAGTATGGGAATAAGAGTGCTCCGTTGATGGTGTTTCTACACGGGGGTGGTGTAAGTAGTTGGATGTGGGATCATCAAGTCCGATATTTCAAACATTATCATTGTATGACGATAGATTTACCTGAACAAGGTGCAAGTAGAAATACAGAAAAATTTTCAATCAAATTAAGTGCTGAAAAAGTTAATGAGATCATAAAGAAAAGGGCAAAAGGAAAAGAAGTTATTGTCATCGGGTTCTCCCTTGGTGCACAGGTTGCTATTAAAATGTTGAGCCTCGATCCTGATTTAGTTGATTATGCAGTGATCAACAGTGCATTAGTAAGACCTAATTTGATGATTCAGAAAATGATACGACCGACGATTAGATTGTCTTTCCCCTTGGTTAGAAACAAATCATTTGCAAAACTTCAGGCCAAAACACTATATATCAGTGAGGAATACTTTGATAGATATTACAAGGAAAGTTCTCAAATGAAGTCAGATACACTCATTAGAATATTAGGCGAAAACATGTCTTTTGAGATACCCGAAAATTTTCATCAAGTAGAAAGTAAGATACTAGTTACTGTTGGAGAAAAGGAAAAAGCAGTAATGAAGAAATCAGCCGAAGATTTAGTTGCCGATAATTCGAATTGTATTGGAATCATAATTCCTAAAGTAGGCCATGGAATTCCATTATTTAAACCTGTTTACTTTAATCGATTGATTGAAAATTGGATCGAAGAAGGTACGTTACCTCAAGAAGTAACATTCACCTGAATCCGTGACTAAATTTATCTAAAATGCATCCAAAAGCTGGTGGAATAGGGTATAATACCCAAAAAAGGTGAATTTAGCAAGATCACCAAACGGGTGGCAGGTTCCACGCTTTAAATTTTCAATTGCTTCCCTAAGATCCTGTTAACCAGCGCTTCACTAAATCACGACAATATCCTCCTGAATAGTATAACACTTCTTCTTTCGCTGTGATGAGATCAGTGCTGGAGTGTTAACAGAGACAAAGCAGTTGCCAAAGGTAATAGCTAGATATAAGGGAGAAACAGGAGGAGAAAAGTTTCCGACCATTATTACAGACCCTGTAGAAAGAAACCCCCTTGAAATTTTACAAGACAGAAGGAAAAAACTAAATTGGAAGTATTTAAATATCCATTATAAATTGACACCTTGGCCTATTCCTAATATAATTGGCTTACAAATTAATAAGTATTTCTCCTTTAAGGGGAGTAGCTATATTACAATAAAGTCGTCAGTACAGGAGATTTTTATCCTCGGCTTTATTGGCAACGATCGTTGTTGGCGAGACCTTACCGATTTTTTGGTGAGGTCTTTTTTGTATTATTTTTTAAAAAATATTTGGAGGTAATCCTTTGGTTTCTTATGAAGAACTTGTAAAAACTATAATAATAAATAAGAAGAATAGACTGGTTTCCTACGATCATTCATTGAAGCTTGTGGGAAAAGGCAGAAGTGCATTTGTTTTTAAAATAAAGACATCCAATGTAGCAATTAAAGTTTTCTTTCCTGCCTTTACATTTATTGCAAAAGAAGAAGCGAGCATCTATCAGACACTTAAGGGCATTTCATACTTTCCAACACTTTATGATTCTGGAAGTAATTATATTGTCCTCGATTTCATTAAGGGATTAACATTGTTTGAATACATTACCAACGGCAAAATAATAACATCAGCACATATTAAAGAGATCGACCATGCAATATCATTAGCGAGAAATTTAGGATTAAACCCATCTGATATACATCTGCGTAACATTTTTATTACGAATAATAATGAAATTAGATTGATTGATGTCGCTAGGTTTAGACAGGAAAAAGAGTGTAGACAATGGGAAAATTTAAAGAAAGCGTATTACCAGCTCTATCGTAAATATTATTTTTTCAAAAAAATTCCAGCATTGTTTTTAAATATAACCGGCGCGCTTTATAATAAAGGGCTTATACCATTTTACCCGAGATAGATTTAAAAATAGGAATAAATCTTTTTTATACATGGGAAAAGAAATGTCTCTTATTCACTGAAGCAGGTGAGTAAGGGATTTTTTAAATAGATAAGAAAGTATTAATTCATTCTTATTGTTTTAGCTCTAAAGGCTTGCACTCTCCAGAATAAGATCGTCTGAGTCTTGCGTCAGTCGGTGTGTTTTCTTAGCGATAAATCAAGTTTTCTAAAGTCTTGTACGTTTTCAAGCTTACAATTCTGATATGTTTAATAGAGCAATAAAAGTCAAAAACCAATTTTTTTATTCGGTATACTTGTTACTAAGGAGGTCCAAGAATGGGAAACAGTTCTATCATTCAACAAGCGATTGTGTATATTGAAAATAACTTACATGAGGAATTAACTTTAGACAGATTAGCTCGGTATGTTGGTTTCTCAAAATATCATTTTCATCGTATATTTCAAAAAGAGACAGGCATAACAGCTGCAGAATATATTCGCTATCGAAGGATCGCTAATAGTGCCAATATGTTGTTATATACCGATAAGAGGATCATAGATATTGCAGTTTATTATCGTTTTGAAACACAGGAATCTTTTACACGCTCATTTAAGAGGTATTATGAATTGCCGCCGGGACAATATCGAAAAATCATGGGTAAATTAACGATGAAGAGGGAGGAAGTTTTGATGAATAAAGATCAAGCGGTAAAGGGTTGGCAGTTAAGCGGAAGTCATCCTTTTCATTACAAAATGGGGCTGGACAGAAAAGTTTTTCATAAAGGTACATCATCTGGATATTTAAAGAGTACACAGGTGCAATCTCAAGATGAATTTGCGACTGTTATGCAGCAATTTAAAGCGGAAAAATATCTTGGTAAAAGATTAAAATTATCCGGTTTTCTTAAATCTGAAAAGGTAGATGAGTTTTGTGGATTGTGGATGCGAGTGGATGATTCGCTTGGAGATGTACTGCAATTTGATAATATGAGTGATCGTCCAATTGCTGGAGATACGGAGTGGAATCATTATTCTATCGTTTTAGATGTGCCTGAAAGTAGTGCTGTAATTGCTTTTGGAGTGTTATTAGCAGGAAAAGGACACGTGTGGATGGATGAACTTAAATTCGAGGTAGTGGATAATAAGGTACCAACTACTAATATGGATTTTTCTGTTGATCTCTTAGATGAGCCGATAAATTTGTCCTTTGAAGAGTAGTGTAGAGATATGAATGGGAAAAAAGGAGAGGGGACACTTATCGCAATCTTAATCATAGTCAGTATAATGGCTGCAAAGTTCTTTGTCGGTAATATTCTTTTTAATTTAATGAGGGAATTGATTAATTGGTAAGTGCGTTTAATATTTTCTGAAGCACAAATTACTGTCAAATATTCTTTTAATGGCTATGCGTAATGAGCGTATATTTACAACTCTTTCTCACTTTCGTTAAGAAAGAGTTGTTTTACTTTGTGTGCCAAGCATGGCGACTATCTACCCTTTTAACTCCCCTGTGCTGAAATCTCATGAAGTCTAATGAAATAATAAAATTCATAAAGACTGATGAATCAAGGATTATGACTTTACGAAATGGGATGAAAATCCAATAATTTTTGAACGTAAAGATACGGTCTTAAAGGTGCACGTAGAGATCCGCAATTATCAAAACGTAATAGTAAATTTGTAAATAAGGTTTTGAAGATCAAGTATCATATATAGTCGAACAGGCACTGCAAAATCTCGAAAAACTTATTAGTGAAAATAAACGATTTGATTTTTTTATTGATGCAGACCAAGAAAATTATGAAAACTATTTGAATTATTGTCTTCACCTAGCGGAAAATGGAGCGTTAATTGTTTGTGATAATGTGCTTGCAAATGGTATTGTGCAGCAGAGGATTCTGAACCAAAACGGTATACTGAGTTCATGAGAAGATTCAATAAAACTGTCGCTAAGTATCCTCAATTAGATTCTATCCCTATTCCTATTGGCGACGGGTTTATATTTTCAAAAGTAAAAAAAAGATAGATTGGAAATGTCGTCAGTTTGGAAAGTTTAAAAACAGGTGGAAGACAATATTGTTTTTCCCCACCTGTTTTATTATAAGAATTATCGAAAAATTGTAGTTTTTTGTTATTCTGCAATAGACGTAATTGGAGTACGAACAATGGGTACTGTATAATACGAAATTTTATTTTCAATTATATAATCTGGTCTGCCACCGTTATGTCTATGTGATTCTTTAAACGCTTCACTATTTGTCCAATTTCTAAAAGAGTCCTCAGATTCCCAACGTGTAACTATGGTGACTTCATCATAGTCTGTTAGCTTTTGGGTTTCTAATACTTCTAAACCTAAAAATCCTTCCATCGTTTCGACTTTCCCTACTTTATTAAATCGATTGATTAACTTTTTACCCTCATCTTTTCTAATTTTTGTTGTGTTTGTAACAATATACATCTTATTTCCTCCTCGTTTTTGGAATAATTAATGGATACCCATCTTCAAATAAAATTTTTGCATTTATTTCGTAAACTTCACGTAAAAATCTAGTTGTTAGTAATTTTTTAGGACTTCCCTTATCTATAATTTTTCCTTGTTTTACTGCAATCATATAATCGCTATAATAGGCAGCTTGTTGTAAATCATGCAATACCATGATAATAGTTAAGTTGTAGCGTTCATTAATATAAGTTAGTAAATCCATAACTTCGAGCTGGTGCGCGATGTCAAGATAGGTAGTCGGCTCATCTAATAATAGAATATTTGTCTTTTGTGCGAGAGCCATGGCAATACGGGCTTTTTGTTGTTCACCTCCTGAAAGACTAAAAAATAAACGGTCTTTATGTTTTTGTGTATTTGTCATTTCCATTGCTTCCTCGATAATCAATTCATCTTCCTTCGTTAACCGATTATTAAAAAAAGGTTTATATGGAGACCGGCCAAAGGAGATCAATTCTTTGATAGTCAAATTAGGTAATGTATCTTTTGATTGAGGTAACATGGAAATAATTTGAGCGAATTCTTTCGTTTTGTATAATTTGCTGTTTTTGTTATGTACATAAACTGACCCATTGTTTGTGGTAATCAGTCTACTAATTATTTTTAATAATGTAGATTTCCCAGAGCCATTTGGTCCAACAATGGAAGTGATTTTTCCATTTGGAATCGTTAGGGAAACATTCGCTAATTGAAAGTTCTCTACTTTTAATGTAATTTCATCTGTTTGAATCGCATTCATTAAAACATTCTCCGTTTCCTTAGTAACATTAAAAAGAAAGGTGCGCCTATACATGCAAGTAAAATACCTACAGGAAGTTCAATCGGATCAAATGCGGTGCGTGCGATCGTGTCAGCAAATACTACTAAGATGGCACCACTCATCATGCTTAAGGGTAGTAAGAAAGTATAATCATCCCCGATGATCATTCGGATAAAATGTGGGACAATCAGTCCAACGAATCCAACTAGTCCTGCAACACTAACAGCAACCCCAGCCAATAAGGATGCGAGTGTGATTAATAAAAATCGTTGTAATTCTACTTTCTGACCTAATAACTTTGCGTTATCGTCTCCAAGAAGTAAGAGATTAGCAGGTCTTATAGCAAAAAAAGAAAGTATAATACTTATTGCGGCATACGGTGCCAAAAATTCAAAATGATGCCAGCCCCTACCAGTTAATCCGCCTGATAACCAAGGAAGAACCGATTGAACTCGGTCACTATAGACAACCATGATTCCATTCATGATGGCGCCTAATAAAGCATTAATTGCTACACCTGCTAAAACTATTTTTACTGGGGATGTTTCTTGATCCCATGCTAATAAGTAAATGATTAATGATGTAAGTAATGCACCTAAAAAAGCGGCAAACGGTAATAGATAACTATATTGCGGCAAGAGAACCATGGTTATAACTGCTGCCAATCCAGCACCAGAGGAAACACCGATGATTCCCGGATCTGCCAAAGGGTTTTTCATGACACCTTGTAGGATTGCACCAGATGCTGCTAAACAAATTCCGACAAAAATGCCGATTAGTACTCTAGGTAAACGTACATCTAAAATTATTTTTTCGTGAATTGAATCCCCATTTTGTAAAACTACATTCACTATCTCTGACATAGTAATTGGGATTGGCCCATATGTTAATCCATAAAAAGCTACGAGGACTAATGCAATTGGAGTAAATATAATCATTAATTTTCTTCGTAAACGACGTTTCTCAATGGACATAGTTATTTGTTCACATCTTCCAATAGTTCATGCATATAATCGAGTGCATCGATTACTTTGGTTCCCGGATTAGTACCAAAAAGATTGGAAGGTAGAATATGAAACTGGTTATTTTTTACCGCTTCTAATTCAGACCAACCTGCATTTTTTGACATATCCTGAATAAAACTGTCTTTGACTTCTTCAGGATCCCCATGACTCATTAATAAAATTATTTCTGGATTTGCTTCAATAATTCTCTCTGTATTTAGCTGAGCATACTGTGGATACGTTTCTAAACTAGGGTAGTCACTGGCAATATTTATTCCGCCAGCTAACTCAAGAATGTTTCCACCAAGTGAATTCGGCAGTGCTGCCATGTTTGTTCCTGGAGCTCCATAAATCAAGAGAACCCTTGTTTTGTTTTCAGACGAAGTTTCTTCTAAATCACTAATTTTTTCGTTAATTGTATATATAATTTCATCTGCCTTTTTTTGTTGACCAATTAAATCGCCAAACATAGAAATTTGCTTGTTGATATCATCAACAGAATTAGCGCTAGTCAAGATCATTTCTGCACCAATACTTTCAATAGAATCTATGTCTTTACTATTCATAGGGTGATTCCCTAAGACAACATCCGGTTCTAATGATGTTATTTTTTCAAGGTCCACACTATGAGTAGAGCCAACTTCTAGTGCATTCTCCGCTTCTTTTACGACCGCTTCCCCAGTTGGACGGCCAACCACATCTCCTCCTAACGCATAAATTATATCAGTTTCCCCATTTCCAAGAGCAACAATTTTTTCTGGATGTTGTTGGAAGCTGACTGTTCTATTTGAGAAATCCGTTATGGAAAGAAACGGTTCATCTGATGCTTCGGTTGTTGTATTTTTATCCGTTGGTTCATTGTTTAAACTACATCCAACCAGTGAGATAAAAAGAAATAAGCATAAATAATGGCGAAAATGATACATCATAAACCTCCTATTAAATTTTAAATGAGATTGTTTCTCAATTATATAATCATGATAATGAAAATCATTCTCAATGTCAACGTTATTTTTCAATAAAAGAATAATTATTGAATTATTGAATATTTGAAAAGAGTATTGACTTTTATTTTTAATAGGGTATGATAGTATTCGAATTCAAATGATAATGATTCTCATTATCTATTAACATATTAAGAAATGATTAAAAGAGGAGGGTAGCAGATCTTTACTGAGTCGTAAAGAAGATTCATAGGTTGAAAATGGGGTGGTCTTATTTAACGATGAAAAATACATAGAATGATAAAGTCTAAGTCAGACTTTTATTTTTTTATCAATCATTGAGAATGAATCTCAATTTCAATTAATTTCATAAAGTTAGGAGGGAAGTGATTGGAAAAGAAGACAACTAGGTTAATTGGAGTATGCATGATACTTTGCTGTATATGTACATTGATGCTTATACCAGTGAAAAAGTCATTTGCTGAAACAAGTTTAGATGAGCTTGAAGATGGTGCCTATTCTATAGAGTATGTTGTTTTACATGCTGAGGATGATTCCGTTTCCATTGCAAATGATTATTTTGATAAACCTGCAACTTTATATGTTGAAAATGGAGAAAAATATATCCAGTTTCAGTTGAACCATAGTTATTGGATAAAAGAATTACAAGCACCTCTTGGCGATTCTTTTGTTGATGTAGGTGTCGTTAGTGCAGATGAAGAGGATACAACAAAGCCAGAGGATACAACGAGGGTAATCGAATTTTTACTTGATCGAGATTTAACTGACCCACTTGAATTTAAAATGCATGTACTGATTGAAACAATGGATCCAGTATATGATAACCACTATACGGTCCGTTATGATTTTGATGAAAGCACAATTGAACCAATTGAGGATGCTGTACCGAGACAGGAGCCAATGGAACAATCGGACAATTCAACTGATAATGCAGAAGACGAAAGTGAAGTTGCATCTGTCACAACGCAAGCTGATGACGAATCTTCAAGTGGCAGTATTTCAATTACAATGATTATTATTTTAGTTATTGCAACAGCTTTATTTGTTTATATTTTGTGGAAAATGATTGCTAGACGCAAAAAAGAAGCTTAAATATGATATAGGAGGAAAATGTTAATGAAAAACGTTTTCAAAATATTCGTACCATTTTTAATTGTAATTATGACTTTCTTTTCAATGAACCAGGGGGATACTGTTGGTGCTGCATCAAAATATGAAGATGGTGAATACAGTGTTCCATTTACTGTATTAAAAGGTGATAGTGATGAGCGCTCCATGACAAATGATTATGTTACATCACCAGCTAAACTAGTCGTAAAAGATGGAAAAAATCTTGTTCAGATAACAATTAAAAATAGTTCATGGTGGCAATATTTTAAAGTGAATGGACAGGATGTAACTGTTTTAAGTGAGGATGCTGGTGCAGATACTAGACTAGTTCAGTTTGAAGTGCAAGATTTAGATCAAATCGTTCCATCAAAAATTCATGTTATTGTTCCTGATATTGATTATGACAATCATTATGATATTCGTTTCCAGTTTGATACGTCTAATGTTCCTGGAGCGAGTGGTAGTAGTGATTCAGGAGAAACGAACAAAGAAGAAGGAACAAATAGTGGAGCAGGCAATAAAGAAGGTGGAGAAAAAGGAGCAGAAAAAAACCCACCGACAGGAGATAATGCACCAATTTTATTACTAGGCCTTATGGTAGTAGGTTCTGGAATCTTTTTAGTTCGTAAATTAGCAACTGAATAATAGAGAAAATGAATGAAAGAGGTGAAATGGATGAAGCGAGCCTATTCGTTAATGTTAATCTTTTTATTAACATTTACGACAATTTTTCCAGCTGCACCATCTATATCGGCGGAAACGAACGACGATAAAGTATATGCAGATGGAGAGTATGAGCTGCCATTTGAAGTATGGCAAGCAGATAAAGATGAAACATCTGTAGCAGATGGTTATCTTGAGAAACCTGCAAAGTTAATTGTTAAAAATGGAGAATATACGGTTAGAGCGACGTTAAAAAACAGTTCGTGGTGGCAATATTTTAAAGTCGCATCTGGTGGTGATTTTGTAGATGTGACAAAATTAGGATCAGGTGAAGGGACAGATACTGAAATTGTCCAATTTAAAGTAGGAGATCTTAATGCAATACTAGATGCAAAAGTCCACATTATCGTAACCGGAATCCCTGGGTTTAATTATGACAATAAATATGACATTCGCTTTAAGTTTGACCCGAGTGGAATTCCATTAGTAGCTGATGAGGAACCGGGTGAAGAAAACCCTGAAGGGGAAGCCCCAGAAGAATCAGAGAACCCTGAAGAGAATCCAACACCAGAGGAACCGGGTGAAGAACCTGAAGGGGAAGCCCCAGAAGAATCAGAGGATCCTGAAGAAGACCCTAAGGAAGGGGAACCTGCACAAGAAAGTATTTATGCTGACGGAGAATATGAAGTACCGCTAACTATTTTACATGCAACAGAAGATAAAGCGTCTTTGATGGGAAGGTACGTATCTGATCCTGCTTCATTAACAGTTAAGGATGGTATTGCAAAAGTTTACCTTACATTGTCTAGCAGTGATATGATAACAGAATTTCTTGTCGAAAATCATGGGGAGTTCGTTCATACAACCATTGAAAGTCATGACGAACAAAACAACACAAGAGTTGTCAGTTTTACTGTTGGCAATTTAGATGACTTCATCAATGGGAAAGTAACAATTGATACGAATTCACCATTTGGAACGATGACACATGATGTTCGTTTACAGTTTGATTCAAGTGAAATTCCTTTAAAAGGTTCTGAAGTAGAAGAGCCAGGTGGAGACGAAGAGGATCCAACGCCAGAAGACCCAAAAGAGGATACAAAACTCGATATTGAAGATGGAAATTACACGATTGATTTCGATGTTTTACATGAAACAGAGGATAAACCTTCAACTGCTTCAAGCTATATTAAACGTCCAGCTTCTCTTTCTGTCCAAGATGGTAAAGGGAAAGTCACATTTACATTAACAGACAATGAAGCAGTTAAAGATTTTAAAACAGAACAAAATGGTGAATTCATTTCATCCGAAGTTGTAAGTGTGAATGAGTTAACTAATTCACGTGTTATTACATTTGATATAGACAACTTGAAAGAAGTGCTAAATGCTCAAATTAAAGTCTATGTTGAACAATTAGATTACACTGGTGAGTACGATATTAGGTTATTGTTTGATGAGAATAGCTTACAAGAAGCTACAGAAGATGATCAAGGAGAGCCAGAAGAACCAGTCGTAATAGAAAATGGCAAATACACGATTAACTTTAGAGTTTTACATGCAACTGAATTTGAAAAGTCAATCATGGGAGATTATTTTAAAGCACCAGCTCAATTAACGATTGATGACGATAAAAATACAGTCACATTTACATTAACAGACAATGAAGCAGTTAAAGACTTTCGAGTAGAACAAGCCGGGGAATTTAAGCAGGCTGAAGTAATTAACGTAGATAAAGCTGCAAACACTCGTGATGTTGTATTCGATATCGATGATCTAGATGCAGTTGTAAATGCTAAAGTTACAGTCTTTGTTGAAGAAGATAACTATACTGGGGAATATGATGTTCGGTTATTTTTTGAAAGAAATAGTGTGAAAAAAGCCGACGAAGGTTCAAATGACCCTGGTGAGGAAGATCCACAAGAAGACCCTAAAGATCCGGGAGATAAAGAAGAGGATCCTAAACAGGAAACGCCTACTGGTTTATATAAAGAGGGCGAATATGAACTGCCATTTGTAGTTTGGCAAGCAGGTAAAGATGAAATCTCAGTAGCAGATGGATACTTAGAAAAGCCTGCTAAATTAATTGTAAAAGATGGTAAGTATACAGTTCAAACAACATTGAAACACAGTTCATGGTGGCAGTATTTTAAAGTTGAACTGGACGGGAAATTTGTAGACGTTAAAGAATTAAGTAAAGACAATGATGCTGATACAAGCGTTGTAGAATTTGAAGTGGAAAATATTGATGAGATTCTGGATGCAAAAGTTCATATCATTGTGACAGGTATTCCGGGTTTTGAATACGACAATAAATATGATATTCGCTTTAACTTTGATACAAGTGAAATTCCAGTGGCAGAAGATATAGAAGAACCAGAAGAAAAGCCAGAGATTATCGAAATAGCAGATGGTGATTATACGATTGAATATGAAGCATTACATGCAAAAGAAGATAAAGCTTCTGGCATGGCTAAATATTTAGATAATCCAGCTTCATTATCAGTAGCTAACGGTAAAACATTATTAACCTTAACGATAAACGATCATAAAACGGTAACAGGTTTCCAAGTTGGAAAAGATGGAAAACTAATTCAACCGAAAGATCAAAAGGTTAATGAAGGAGCTAATACAAGAGAAGTAACATATGAATTAGATGAATTACTATCAACTGTAAATGCTCAAGTTCAATACACTGTAGGAGCACATAATGGTGACCAGCCATTACGTCTATCATTTGATAAAGATAGTTTACAAGTAATAGAATCTGAGGAAGACCCATCAGAATCAGAGGATCCCGAAGAACCTCAACCTGAAGCACCATATAAAGATGGCGAATATAATTTGCCATTTACAGTATGGAAAGCAGATGAAGATAAAGAATCTGTGGCAGATGACTATTTCGTTAAACCAGCAACTGTCAAAATTAAGAATGGTAAATATACTGTGCAAACGACATTAAAAAATAGTTCTTGGTGGGAGTATTTCCGTGTTGAATCTGAAGGCGCTTTTAAAGAAGTTGTGACGGTTAGCGAAAATGCTAAAGAGGATACACGTGTCGTTCAGTTTTCCGTAGATGACTTGGATGAAATAATCAACGGGAAAGTTCATATTATCGTTAAAGGTATTCCAGGATTTGAATACGATAATAAATACGATATTCGTTTTAAATTAGATCCTAGCAATATGACACCAGTAAATGAAGAAGATGAAACAGAGGAGCCAGGTGAAACAGAAGAGCCAGGTGAAACAGAAGAGCCAGGTGAAACAGAAGAGCCAGGTGAAACAGAAGAGCCAGGTGAAACAGAAAAACCAGGTGAACCTGAAGAAATTACTGGAAAGTATAAAGATGGTGAATATAATCTGCCATTTGTAGTCTGGCAAGCAAATAAAGACGAAGTATCCGTAGCAGATGGCTATTTAGAAAAACCAGCAAAATTAATTGTGAAAGATGGAAAGTATACAGTTCGAACAACCTTGAAAAACAGTTCATGGTGGCAATATTTTAAAGTGGAATCGAACGGTGAATTTATTGATGTAAAAGAAGTAAGTAAAGATTCTGGTGCTGATACAAGTGTTGTCGAATTTGCTGTAGATGATATTGATAAAATTCTAAATGCAAAAGTCCATATCATTGTTACAGGTATTCCCGGATTCGAATACAACAATAAATATGATATTCGCTTTAACTTTGATACGAGTGGTATTCCATTAAATGATGGAGTAAAACCAGAACCAAAACCAGAACCAGAACCAAAACCAGAGCCAAAACCAGGAACAAAACCAGGAACAAAACCAGGAAATGTTGATGAAGAGCCGAAGCCAGGGGACAAGGAAGAAAAAATCTGTAAAGATGGTGAATATGAGCTTCCCTTTAGAGTATTGAAAGCAGATGAAGACGAAATATCTGTAGCAGATCAGTATTTAGAAAAGCCGGCTAAGTTAATTGTGAAAGATGGTAAGTTCACGGTTGAGGCTACGTTGAAAGATAGTTCATGGTGGCAAGAATTCAAAGTTGAACAGGGCGGGAAATTTGTAGACGTTAAGGAAGTAAGTAAAGATAAAGCTACTGATACAAGCGTTGTTCAATTTGGAGTCGAGAATCTAAATAACATTCTAAATGCAAAAGTTCATATTATCGTTACAGGAATCCCAGGTTTTGAATATGATAATAAATACGATATTCGTTTCGCTTTTGATCCATCTAATCTTCCATTAGAAGAATGTGGTGTTAATACGGATGGGAATAATGGTGGAGACGATGATCAAAAAGAACCAAAAAACCCACCAACTGATAATGGGGATGGTCTAGGTTTTGACCGAAATGATAATGGTGGTAAGAATGTTGATAAAAACGACAAAGGAAAAACTAACGGTAATAATCCGAAAACAGCTGATACAACTAAAATTATTTTATTTGCTCTGTTATTAGTTGGATCAATGATTCCTTTAGTTGTTAAATTGAGAAAGAGATTTGCATCACAATAAAATGATAGTAAAGAGTCTTGTTGACAATTAGTCAGCAGGACTCCCTATCTTATTAGAACCTCTAACATAAGGAGGAAATAGCATTAATGAAAAATAAATTAATTCTATTTATGATGTTTAGCTTTGTACTTTTCACTATAGGGTGTTCTTCTAGCGGAGACGTAACAACGGAACCAAAAGAAGATAATGATCCCGAAGATAATCGTATAATAGCAACTACTGTAGCTGTTACAGAAATAATGGATGCATTAGAAATCGATTTAATAGGAATTCCATCGAGTTATAAAGTTTTACCAGAACGTTATGATGGTATAACTGAGGTTGGCGGTGCCCATAGTCCTGACTTGGAACTTATTATGTCTTTACAACCAAAGGAAGTCATGTCGGTGTCAACTATAAAATATGATTTGGAAACTATTTTTGATGATGCAGATATCGACGCAAGATACGTTAATTTAGAAAGTATCGACAATATGAATGAAGAAATTTTAAGTATTGGAAAGCAATACGATAGGGAAGAACAGGCAGAAAAAATCGTGTCAGACTTTGAAGAAAAAACAAAAGAAATAGAAGAGAAAATTGCCGACAAAGAGTCACCAAAAGTACTTATTTTAATGGGAGTACCAGGAAGTTATCTAGTTGCAACAGATCGTTCCTATATTGGTGATTTGGTTACTAGATGTGGGGGAGAGAATGTTTTTTCCGGAGAAAGCGTTGAATATCTTTCATCCAATACAGAATATTTACAGCAGTCTAATCCAGATATTATTTTACGAGCAGCACATGGGATGCCAGATGAAGTAATTGAAATGTTTGATAAAGAGTTCACAGAAAATGATATATGGAAACATTTTGATGCTGTTAAAAACGATCGGGTATATGACCTGGATGAACTTCTTTTTGGAACGACTGCTAGTATCGCAGCAGTAGATGCATTAGACGAGCTATATGAAATGCTCTATCCAGAAGATGGTTAAGCAGTATTGGTACAAGAGTAAAGGATGTCATATATGAATAAAAAAGGATTAATAAGTTTTATAATAGTAATAGTCTTATTATTTGTGGCAACGATTTATTCCGTAACCTCAGGAAGTATTCAAGTTACTTTTACCGAACTTGTGAAAGGGCTAATCACTGGTACAAATAATGAAGTGCAAGTAATAAAAGATTTACGTTTACCACGGATTATTATCGCAATTTTTGCAGGAGCAGCTCTTTCTGTTTCAGGTGTATTGTTGCAATCAGTGATGAGAAACCCGTTAGCAGAACCTGGGATCATCGGGGTATCATCAGGAGCAGGGTTCATGGCTATGTTAATGGTGTCTATTTTTCCGACACTGTTCTTTTACATGCCTTTATTTGCATTTATAGGTGGGGCATTAGCTTTTTTCCTCGTTTATTCATTTTCATGGAAATCTGGTTTTGATCCATTGCGAATGATCTTAATCGGGGTAGCAATCAATGCAATTTTTACAAGTTTAAGTCAAACATTTAATTACCGTGGCAGTTACACATCTAGTATGGTGCAAGATGTGACGACATCGACATTGTCCATGAAAAAGTGGGCAGATGTCGAAATAATGGTCATTTACGGTTCCATTGGATTAATTTTAGCTTTTCTTGTTTTTTCGTGGTGTAACTATTTAGCACTGGAAGATAAAACAGCTAAAAATTTAGGACTGAACGTGAATGTTGCTCGATTTGTTATTTCTGCTATTGCTGTTTTATTAGCATCGGTTGCAACTGCAACAGCGGGTTTGTTTCTGTTTGTCGGATTGCTTGTTCCACATATTGGTAGAATATTAGTAGGAACAGATCATAAATTGTTAATCCCTTTTTCAAGTTTATTAGGGGCACTATTAATTTTATTATCTGATACGTTAGGACGTACGATTATAGCACCTAATGAAATTCCAGCATCGATTATCATGGCTTTAATCGGAGGACCATTCCTTATATTCTTACTAAGAAAGAGTGATCGAATTTATGGAAATTAATAATATTACATATTCATATGATCATAAAGTTAACCATCTAGATGATGTAAGTGGTAAAATTGATGTTGGAAAAGTAACGACAATTATTGGCCCTAATGGTTGTGGTAAATCGACATTGCTTGGAATAATGGCTAATAATTATGTCCCTTTAAAAGGGCAGATCATAATGGATGGAAAAAGAATAACAACGATGAAACCGAAAGAACTTGCTAAAAAAATTGCTGTAGTACATCAACATAATAGTGCACCAGCAGATTTGACGGTAGAAAGGCTAACAAGTTACGGAAGATTACCGTATAAATCAATGTTTTCTACAAATACAATAACTGATAAAGAAGCGATCGAATGGGCTTTAGAACAAACAAATTTATTAGATAAAAGGAACAAAACGATAAACGCTTTATCTGGTGGAGAGCGTCAACGTGTTTGGATTGCGATGACATTAGCACAGCAGACACCATTTTTGTTTTTAGATGAACCAACGACCTATCTTGATATATACTATCAATATGAAATATTAGAGCTTGTAAAAAGACTGAACGAAGAACAAGCACTTACCATTGTAATGGTATTACATGATATTAACCAAGCAATTCGATATAGTGATACCATCATTGTAATGAAAAATGGAAAAATAGTTACACAAGGGAAACCAGAACAAGTTATTACCAAAAGCATCATCAAGAAAATATATGGGGTAGATGTGTCTGTTAAAGAAGATGAACAGGCAGGATTATTTACGATTCCAATTGGGATTTGACATGTAATAATGGGGTGAGTAGAATGAGTAAAACGAAAGGGTCAAATCGAATAAAAAAAGGGATATCACGTTTATTTACATTTGTCTGCTTAACTGTTTTTATTTATTCTATTTATTCATTAAGTGATATCGGATTAGATTATTATCACAACCGCCAAGTGTTGGCAGAAGTACAACAAATTTACCAACAGGTTGATAAGGAAGAAACAAACGGTAATAAAACAGAAGTCCGTAAGCAGTTTCATGAATTGCATGAAATTAATCCAGATATTGTTGGTTGGATCACAATTGATGATACAATAATCAATTACCCCATAGTACAGACGAATGATAATGAATATTATTTGACAAGAAATTACAAGAAAGAAGAATCCCGTGCTGGAAGTATATTTATGGATTATCGAAATGAACTTTTATCCGATAATCAAAATATTGTTTTATATGGTCATCGCATGAAAGATGAGACAATGTTTAATCAGTTAACGAAATACTTAGATAAGGATTTTTTTACAAATCATTCAAAAGTTTATTTTGACACTTTATATGATGGCTATGATGCTGAAGTATTTTCGGTTTATTATACAACGACTGACTTTGATTATATCCAAACAGAGTTTGAATCTAAGGATGAATATAAATTATTGTTAGAGGAGATTCATGAAAAATCAATCTATCAAACAGATGTAAAAGTAACTGAAAATGATCAAATTATTACGTTATCTACTTGTGATTATACAATTGATCCAGATGAAGGTCGTTTAGTGGTTCATGCAAAACTTGTAGAGAGAGAATAGCGGGACTACCAGCTATACCAATTTTCATGTTTGCGAGGCGTAATGTCATCTTTTACTTGAACTGTTTCTTCTGAAGGCTTGAGGTAAACCGATAAAGTAAAATTCGCCATCGTCTGTTAAATCACCACCGTTAACATTTACACGTTTATTGAAATTCATGGATTTTTATTTATACTTGTCATTGAAGGAGCACTTGAAATGTTTTGGTGGTTGCTTATAACATTATCTAAGGTTGGGCTATTCGTGTTAATGAGTAAGAATGCTGTTATAACAGCATCAACAAAGGATATGGCAATAATTCAGGCTAAATATATTAGCCCGCATAAAGTATTAGAGGGTTAGATTACTCATTCTCAATTTGTGTGAGAATGAGTGTTTTATTTTGGAAGGTAAGAAAGTATAAAACTTTCTTACTTCATAAGTACAACTTTGGCTTTCGCCATAAAGGCTTGGCGATAAGCCAATTTTTCTAAGCGTTTTTTCGCTTGTTTACTATTAGACTATCACGTATTATTTGGCATGGTTAACATTCGATTTTCTAACCATTACATAAATAAGTATGCTAATGATAATTAAAAATATAGCAATACTGACAAATCCCTGATCCGGGGATAGGGAGAACATCCCAGTTATAGATGAACCTAAAAATGAACCTAGTGAAAAGAAACCATAAAATAGACCAAAAGCTTTTCCACGAGTATTCGTTGTAGAATGTTCAGAAATCAATGCACTCATCGATGGGAAAATAAACGCAAAACCGACTCCATAAATACACATGCTAATTATTAAGAGCGGTAAACTGCCAACTAAACTTGAAAATGTTTGAGAAAGTGCAACGAATAATAAACCAATGGCTAAAATATTGTGACTTTGATAGCGATCGTATATACGATTGGTTGGTAAAACAAAGATTAAAATAGCTACAATTCCAAATATACTCATTAACATTCCACTAATATGGTCTTCCATTTGTAAAGATGTTACTTTCAAGGGAAGCATATATGCTAGAACTCCTTGAGACGCGGCTAAAGACAAGGCACCGACAAATGAAACAATTAATCCTTTATTTTTAAATAGAGGTAAGTAATCTATTAATGATGAGTCTATCTTTTCCACTATTTTTTGTTTTTTATGAAGCGGTTTTAATATTAACGTTAATAATCCACCTAAAATCATAAATGCAGCAAGTGTCACAAAAACTACTTCAGGGCCAGCTTTAGACGAAATAATCCCACTAAAGGCAGGTCCACAGATAGCAGCCAAGCCTACTGCCGCACCTGCATAGGCCATCGTTTTTCCACTATTTTTGTCCTTATTATATAAAGTAATATAAGTAAAAGCTGCTGGAGTAATAACACCTGCTGTGATTCCGTTTAAAAAACGGACAAACAGGAGTTGGACAGGAGAGGTCACAACAGAATATAAAAATAAAATGATTCCATTCAGTAAAAAGCCTACAATCATGACTTTTTTAGGCCCTTTACTGTCAATAAAATGTCCAGCAAACACGTTGCTAAATAGATTCGTTAGTGAATATGCTCCAACGATAAAACCGATAAACCCGGTTGCTGCACTTAAGCTTTGTGCATAAGTGCTTGTTATCGGCAATTGGGCAAAAAGGTCTGTAAATGATATAAAAATTAGTAAATATAAAAGAAAATGCATAAACTGTGCATCCCTTCTGGATATAGGTGGTTAGTATTTCCCTTGATTATAGAAAATTAAAGTTTTGTCTCTCCTTTAATTGTATCTTGTAAAAAATAATATTTCAAAGAAGGACAAGGTGTAGATTGTGTCAAAATGGATATTATTTTGTAAAAAACAATCTAAAGGGAACGTCACAATAAAGGTTCGACATTTTTCTTAATTTTTTTGCAGAAGCATTTATGTTTGTGAGAGTGAGAGAAATTGCACCAATATTATTTGCGAAAGAAAAATTGATTCAGCGAAATCGGCTCCGGATTCAGCGGTTAATCAAATAATTCAGCGCGAACGACATACAATGCAGCGGTAATGCTTATAATTCAGCGAAAACTTAAAAATTTCAGCGCATGCAAGTTTCCATAGATTTGAACCCCTTTCTCACATGGAATGAGGAAGGGGTGTTTTATTTTTTCCCTTGACGTTCTTTCGCACGTTTATAGTCTTCTTCTGTTATTTCGCCTCTTTCCATACGTAATTTCATCATATCAAGGGAACTTCTTGTTGAGTTTCTATTGGTTCGAAACCGAATAAGAATATACGCTAATGCAATCATAACGATAATCGTTATGATTAATCGAATCGTAAAATAGTCCATCGTTCAATCACCTCTACATGTATTATTCCTCTTTGGATGTAGTTTACGCATATTTTATTTTCTTCCTAATCTTTCGCTTTTTCCAAAATAAAGGGCTTGTATTAGGATTTTAGTCAATGAATAAATCATATGTGGTATCCTAATTATAGATGATGTAAAGCGAGTGAGACGATGAGTATTTTTATCTTAGAAGATGATGTGATGCAAGCGCAGCAGATGAAGCGGCTAGTGAAGGAAATATGTGAGAAATATGAAATAGCGTATGACTTTATTGAAGTAACTAGCAGAAGTAAAAATATTATTGAAAAAATTCACTTGACTACTTATATACCAATTTATTTTTTGGATATTGAAATTAACAATGAAGAGCGAAAAGGTTTAGAAGTTGCGCAAGAAATTCGAAAGTATGACCCAGATGGCATTATCGTCTTTGTAACGACACATTCCGAGTTTGCACCGATCTCTTATCAATATATGGTATCGGCTTTAACGTTTATAGATAAAGGTCTACCTTACGAAAAACGATATCATGCTTTTGAACAGTGCTTGTTACATTACGAGGAGCGAAACAATTTGGATATCCCTACAGATGATTTCATTATGGAAAATTCTCATTCGACCGTACGGGTACCATTTACTGAAGTAGAATACATCATGACAGATAGGCCACATCGTTTAGCATTAGTAACGAGAGATCGATTGATTCACTTTTATGGGACGTTAAAAGAAATCGAAGTATTAGATGACCGTTTATTTCGCTGCCATCAATCGTATATTGTTAATAAAACGCAAATGGCTTCCTATAATGTTTCAGAAAAGGTACTCGTTTTAAAAAGTGGTAAACAAATACCGGTCTCTAGGCGTTTAGTGCGAAAAGTCAGGCAGCTAATAAAGGATGAATTGTAATGTATGTCTATGATTTGGTTGCGATCGTTTTAATTGGTGTTAGTCATGTATTGCTATATATTCAGTTGATCCGTTACAATCGTTTATCTTATAAAATGGTGTTTTCTTTAAGTATCATTTTTACCATATTGCTCGGTATCGTCGTGACTGTAACAGGGTATCCCGAGTTTAACGTAATTATGCTGCTCATTTTTCTATTGAGTTTGGGACTAATGAAGGACGATCTAACATTTATGCAAAATGTATTTTTTGCATTAGTTAGTATGGTTCTTATTACTTTAGTAAAATTGGTTACAATGGAATTAGGCATGAAGCTTTTTATGTTGTCACCTTACAATTTATATTTATGGACTGGGAGCATTATTCAACTTATTGTTTCAATCATTATATTTACAAGCATTCTTCTCTTCCGGAAGTCGATTCAACGATTTGCTCAGTTTATTATTGAAAGTCCTCTTTATTATATAAGTTATGTGCTGCTTGTCATTGGACTCATTATGATGTTAATTATATCGATGCCTTCTTCCGCACTACTGTCCACATTGAATCAACAGTATGGACAAGTAAGCTCTAATGCATCATTTATTTTATTTCTACTATTGCTATTAATTGTTTTGATTGGCTCCCACCTAACAAAAGAAAGAATGCTTGAAGAACAACAAAAGCGTTCAGACAAGGAATTGTTGGACTATGTAAGGAAGCTAGAATTGATGCATGATGAACTAGCTAGTTTTCGTCATGATTATATAAATGTATTACTTGCATTAGATGAAGGAGTCCGGACAAAAAATATAAACCAAATCGAACAAATTTATTATGACGTCATTGCACCAACTTCTACATTAATAAATAATCGAGAGTTGGAAATTGTGAAATTATCACGGATCGCTATTCCCGAGGTAAAAAGTATGTTAAGCGCGAAAGTGATCGCTGCCAAACAACAACAAGTGAAAGTGATGATTGATATACCAGAAGAAATTAAGGAGATTGCGATGCCGATTATTTCCTTTATCCGTGTCATCTCTATTTTGGTAGATAATGCAATTGAAGAAGCGGTTGATAGTAAAGAAAAAGTGTTACAACTAGCATTTTTTGAGATGGAAAAGGAGCAATATTTTATTGTGAAAAATAGTTGTCAGCATGAAAATATTGATTTACAGAAAATGTATGAGAAACGATATTCTAGCAAAGAAGAAAACGAAGGGTATGGACTTTTTTCGTTAAAGCGGATGATAGATAAAATAGAAACTGCAACGCTAGAAACAGCTTTTAAATCTCCCTATTTTTCGCAAACATTGATATTAAAAAAACGATCATGACCAAATATGAATATAAATGAACCGAATAGGAAAAAACGATATACCTTTTAAAGTGAATATAATACACTGCCATTTAGAGGTGGGTTGATGAGTGGTCTTATTTTTTCAATCGTTGTCAGTATTGGATTACCACTGGCTTTTCTTGTGTACGCATGTTTTAGAAAGAACTTTGCCGCATATCTGTTAGGAATTCTAGCTTTTGTTGGATCACAAATGTTGTTACGTATTCCCTTGTTAGAGTATTTAGGGAAAAACAGTACTGAATTTATTATGTTTAGCAAAACTCAACCTGTCATTTTTGCAATAATCATTGGTTTATCGGCAGGGATTTTTGAAGAGGTTGCTCGTTTTATTTTTATGCGCTTTTTGATGTCAAAACGGGATTGGTATTCTGGGTTTTTGTTTGGCGCTGGGCATGGTGGTATTGAAGCGGTGTTAATTGTTGGTGCACCTGCTATAGCATTATTATTTACACAAACAATGATTTTCCAGAGTGAAATGCTGTTTGTTGGTGGGATAGAGCGTTTATTTGCAATGATACTACATATCGGACTTTCTATTATTGTACTTCAAGGAGTAGTGCAAAAAAATTTCATGTACGTCTTGCTTGCGATTGTTATCCATGGCCTAGTAGATGCATCAGTTGGGATTTTACCGTTATATATATCAAGCGATAAATTACTTTTTGTCCAGGAAGTAATGGTAGCAATAATCGCACTTGCAGTTTTCATATATAGTATCCGAATAAAAAGAAAGGAAGATTTACAATGAAAAAAATTGCTCCAATAATGGTTAGTATAATAACCGTGTTTGTTCTAGTTGCGTGCGGAGGAAATAAAGTAGATGATGCAACTGCAGAAAAGTATATAACAAAAGCGGAAGAAATTGTGACATTATTAAATGAAGGAAACTATACTGACGTACATGCAATGTTTAATGAAGAAATGGAAACGGGATTACCGGTAAGTGATATGGAAGAGCTGACTCCCGTTATTGTCCAGTCAGGTGAATTTAAAGAAATTGATAAAGCGTCTGTTGAAGAAAAAGATGGACATTTTATTGTCGTGCTAGTCGCAAAATACAGTGAAGAAAATCGTACGTACACAGTGACTTTTAACGATAAAGATGAAGTGGCTGGATTATTTATTAAGTAAAAAAGTAAAATTGAATATCATTCGCTAGCCATTCATAATTAACCACTCTTGACAAAGAGTGGTTAATTTTCATTTGTACGAAAAGAAAATTTTAACCGAAAGAATGCTTATTATTTTTTGTTCTTCTTAAGGTACTTCTCCTTGTTTTTCCATAGTACAAACCCTGTAAAAATAATGACTGCTAACAAACCAACATAAACAAAAAACTCCATGTAAAGAACTGTATAAAAAACGTCGCTTATTGTCGTTTCTGAAATAAATAAATCATAAGGATTGTTGTTTTTATACATTACAGAAATTTTGTCCCCAATCCCATGTTTTTGGTATGTGTGTTGGGTGACGTCTTTGATTACATTTATTACTTTTCCGTCCTTATTACGGAAAGAAATAGTAAATTGAAACGAAGAATCTTCATATTTCCGATAAGTAATATAGGATTCCTTGTCAATTATAAATGCGTTCGATTTCGTCTTCATAAATGGAAACAGTTTATGGAACAGATTAATTAAAAATCTACCAACAAAAAATAGAAAAATAGCTATTACAGTAGCAAGGATTTTTATTCCATTTCCTTTGGAAGTACGCCCTAAGAAAGTTTTTGTTTCAAGGAAATGGTCGATTGCTGGAATCTGGGTGATAAGTGCAATCAAACAACAAAAGGTAATAAATCCAAACAGGATGATTCCAAATAAAAAGAACATACTGTCGTAAAGAAAGTCACGAAAGGTTGAAAAGTTACTAGGTGAAGTTGAAAATCCACTGATCGTATCTCCCGGATTTAGGTTCTTCATTTCTTTTTTAGAAACACGATTTAAATAGTCTGCTTCTTCCCCGTTCGGTAACAAAACACGGACAAAATAAGCTGGTTGTGTGAACAAACCTTTTTGACCAATTTTTTCTACAACCCTCACTTCTTCTTTTTCTGCGGAAACTAAATCATATTCTTCATTATATTCAAGGATCAAAAATATTGTTATGAGACCTAAAAATAAAGTTATTATCAACAATCCACCAATTTCTTTTATCTTTTCCAGCGTAATCCCACCAATCCATTAAATGCATGTTTTAAAGTATAAAGCATTAAATGATAAAGGAAAAGTTCATAAAGCACTAAATATATTATGAAATTGGCTATAAAAAAATAACCTGCACCTTTAAATAGTGCGGGTTATTTGTTGCAAGAGTATTTAATGCAATCTTTCATTTACCATTTGACAGACTTCATTCGTGTTTGAACCTTGAGCATTGATTATAGACCCCGACATGGTGGCATTGGCAATTCCCATCATATCTTGATCTTGCCCTGAAATAATGGCAAAATCGCAGTTACTTGTATCAGCCTCTGAATGAAGATCAACAACTTCATGTCCCATTCGGATTAACGATTCTTTTACATTTGAAAGGGTTGGCTCTACGCCGATACGGGCCATTCTCTTCCTCCTCTATGGAATAGTCTAAGTTAGCTTATCCAAAAGAGAAAAGGGCATGCATCTAGATTAGGCAAGGGGCACTTTATAATCGTAATAGACCAATCGCATCTAAAAAGACAATAATAATAGCGATTGGAGCTACATATTTAATGATCAGAAACCATATTGCAAAAACTTTTTTACCGTAAGTTGAACCAGCACTAATTTCTTCTAATAAGACCTTTCTTGGAACTTTGAAAGCAACAAAGATAGAAATTAACAACGCTCCTAGAGGCATTAAAATATTAGAGACGAGATAGTCAGACAGATCAAATATAGTTTTGTCGAAAATTGTAAAGTCGCTTAAAACACCATAGGATAGTGCAGCAGGTATACCGACGATAAAAATGAGAATCCCGGTTAACCATGTTACCTTTTTTCGTTTCGATCCGTCCTGTTTTGTGATAGCTGCGACAATAATTTCTAACATAGAAAACGCTGAAGTTAATGTTGCAAATAAAAATAACAAAAGGAAAATAAACAGAAAAAATGCACCGAGTGGCATTTTGTCAAATACTGCCGGGAGAACGACAAATAATAATCCAGGACCTTCAGCAGGTTCAAATCCGAATGAAAATACCGCTGGAAAAATAGCAAGTCCAGCCAACAGGGAGATAAAAATATTCATCATGACAATTGTAAAAGCTGATTTAGGTAAATCTTCTTTTTTCGACAGATATGAACTGTAAGTTACCATGACCGAAACCCCGACACTTATAGAGAAAAAAGATTGTCCTAACGCAAACAGAATTGTTTTTGAATTCAAGTTAGAAAAGTCCGGGTATAAGAAAAAGGCAATCCCTTCACTAATATTCTCTAATGTTAAAGAACGAATAATTTAAATGATAAAAGCGATAAATAATGCCGGCATCATAATTTTTCCGGCCCGTTCAATTCCTTTTTGTACTCCCTTAGCAACAACAAGAATAGTGATCACCATAAAAATAAATTGAGCAGTGATTGCAATTATTGGATCCGCAATAAATTCATTAAATAATAACCCATACTCATTTTCTGGAAGTCCCGATAAATTTCCGATTAATGTTTGAAAAAGATAGAGAAGAATCCATCCACCTACGACACTGTAAAAAGATAACAGAATAAAACAGGTTACCATTCCAAGTATTCCAACAAGATGCCATTGTGTGTTAGGAGCAAAAGTAGTATATGCTGCAACGGCGTTCTTTTGTGATCCTCGGCCAATAATAAATTCTGCAAGCAAAATTGGCATCCCAACGAAAATTGTAAAAATTAAAAAGATAAAAAAGAAAGCTCCACCGCCAGAAAGCCCAGCCATGTAAGGGAATTTCCAAATAGCTCCTAGTCCAATTGCTGAACCAGCTGTAGCCAATATAAAACCTAATTTTGATGTCCATTGTTCCTGATGTTGTCCCATTAGCTAACTCCTTTGTGCACATAAAGTTATGTAGATACATTGCTTGTTTTAACGATTAAAGCTCATTATACATTATCTGTATTGGCATTAGTAAAGTATAACCTTAGCAGATATTATAGTTCAAGGATTACAATTACCGATTGAATCCATTATAAATAGCGATGTAACTACTAAATGAAAAATACATTGGATTATTTGAAATTTCCCCTTGATTTTTTTCAAATCAATTGTATACTTTAATTCGTAGTAATTTTATATGAATTATAAATGCGCTGGAAGAACTGGTGCATGATAATATATTTGGAGGTTATAAAGTTGGACATAATTTTTATTTTAATAAACATCGCTGTTCTAGTGGCGATAATAGGGCTGCTTGTATTTATGCAAAAGAAGCACATATCTTTTACAAAAAGAGTTTTCACGGGTCTAGGAGCAGGCATTGTCCTGGGTGCTCTATTACAGATAATCTATGGAGCCGGATCGAATGTATTGAATGAAACAGTGAGTTGGTACAATATTGTAGGAAGTGGTTATATTCGTTTGCTAATGATGATTGTTATTCCACTCGTCATGGTTTCGATTATCCAATCCATTATTAATCTTGAGAAAACAGCAGCACTCGGTAAAATGTCTGCTTGGATTATAGGTATATTAATTTCGACAACAATGATTGCTGCATTGATTGGTATTGGTTCTGCTTTGTTATTTGACTTAAATGCCGACCAGATCGAAGTTGGGCAGGCTGAAACGGAACGGGGCATTATGATGGAGGAAAGGCTCGCGGAAGTTGAAGAACAGTCTACACCAGAGCGCATTTTGAATTTCATTCCATCAAATATTTTTCTAGATATGACTGGAGAAAGACCTACATCGGTTATTGCAGTAGTTATCTTCTCCATTATTATTGGGATTGCTGTTCTCGGATTGCGTAGAAAAAATCCTGAACAAGCGGAAATGTTTACTAAAATAATAAACTCTATTTACGCAGTAGTTATGCGTGTAGTAACATTAGTTTTACGACTTACACCATTTGGAATTTTGGCTTTAATGGCAAACACAGTGGCAAACACGGATGTTGCAGGAATTTTGCAGCTTGGAAAATTTGTACTCGCATCTTATGTAGCTCTTGCAGTTATGTTTATCATCCATTTAGTACTTGTAGCAATTTTTGGTTTAAACCCGTTTATATATTTGAAAAAAGTCTTTCCGGTTCTTGGCTTTGCTTTTACGTCAAGGTCAAGTGCGGGTGCAATTCCGTTGAACATTCAAGCACAACGACAATCGCTTGGTGTTGATGAAGGAATTGCAAACATGTCAGCATCATTTGGAGCAACGATGGGGCAAAATGGTTGTGCGGGAATTTATCCGGCGATGCTTGCTGTGATGATTGCACCTACAGTTGGTATTGATCCATTATCACCAGCCTTTATCGTTCAATTGGTATTAATCGTTGGAATTAGTTCATTCGGTGTGGCCGGTGTTGGTGGAGGAGCAACTTTTGCAGCGCTAATTGTACTGTCCTCAATGAACATGCCCGTTGCATTGGCCGGATTACTAATCTCGGTTGAAGCATTGATTGACATGGGACGCACGGTAGTCAATGTAAACGGAGCAATGGTAACTGGGACATTGACTTCACGAATTTTAAACAAACTGAATCTAAAAACGTTTCATGATAAAAATGCAATTGAAGCTAAAGGTTCTCTGTAATAATGGAGGTTGAGATAACAACAAAAACGTTCCACTCCAAATAAGAATGACTAACAAGCTAGGAAGTTGTTTTGAACAATAAGTGAAGGTGAAGTCCCCTTCAAATTGCAACTGCAATTAGTAGGGGTTAACTTTCACGGTCTTGATTTTTGATGTATTCCTTAATTACGGATCTAGGTGCTTCCCCGGATGTTAAAATTAAATAACTCCTACTCCAAAAATAAGGTTCCCAATAATAAGCCTGAAGGAATTTTTCGAACTCCTTTCGAATGTATCTAGAGGTTACAGTTTTAAAACTATTAATTGTATTAGCTAGATTAATTTGTGGTGGTGCATCAAATAATATATGGAGATAATCCTCTTCACTGTTAATTTCTAAAATCTCACATTTCCATCTTGCAAACAAGTCATGAGCGATTTCTTCGAGTCGCTTTTTTATTTGGTTATTGATAACAGGATGACGATGTTTTGTTACGACAACTAAATGATAAGTTAGTTTATAAGCAGCGTGTCTATTCCTATTATATTGCATTTAACTCACCTTCTTATTGACTATTTCAACTAATTTAACTATAGTATGTAAAAAGACAAAAATCAAGGGAGGGTTATTTGATGGAGCAAACGAAAACAATCGATGCAAAAATTGTAACTCACGGAAGTAAAACGTTTGATGCGACATTAGATATTTTCTGCGAAGCTTTGGGTTTTATCGTTGATGTTATCAACGAAGAGTGGGAAGACATCGATGGTCTTATAACCAAAGAAGTTACTCGACTTGTCGAGCGTTTTATCCATCGAACAAAGAAAAATCCTTCTCCTAAATATAATTTCACAACTAAGTTTTATAAGTTTCCAAGCTACTTTAGAAGATCCGCTATTTCTAAAGCGTTTGGCATTGTAAAAAGTTACAAATCTAACCTTGAGAATTGGTTAGCGGAAAAACATCAAGCAAAATCAGAAGGCAAACGCTTTAAGAAAAAACCTCCTACTTTAAGCATCGAACACGAAGCTTTCCCTGTGTTTTATCGTGAAAATATGTTTGAAAGGCTATCAAGTAACCAAGCGAAAATTAAAGTTAATGATTGGGTTTGGGTAACTGTCACTTTCAACGATAAAAACCTTAAGCATAGAGGTATCGATGATTGGAAGGAAAATAATCCAACTTTAGTTAAGATAGGTAAAAAGTATTTTATTAACTTTTCATATACAAAAAATATAAAGTTAAACAAAACTAAAATCAAAGATCAAATGAATATTTCTGTAGATTTGGGATTAACAAACTCCACAGCTTGTTCAGCAATGACTTCAGATGGCGCTGTCATTGGTAGAAAGTTTATGAACCAATCAATAGAAAAAGACCGACTGAAAGCTCTAACGAACAGATTGAGGAAAGCGCAACGCAATTCCGGTTACATTGAAGCTCCGAACTACTGGAGAAGAATCAATGGTCTACAGAATCATATAAAAGTAAATACCGCAGTAGAGATTATAAAATTTGCAGAAGAATACAACGCAGACATCATTGTATTCGAATACCTTGGGAAAATGAAACTTCCGAAGGGAGTTTATGGTGCAAAAAAGCTTCGTCACATACTACACCACTGGTGTCAATTAGGCATTCAATCCAAGGTAGAAGAAATGGCTCATTACCGCGGTATGCGCATCAGAAAAATAAATCACTTCTGCTCTAGCTTTCGATGGATCCGGTGAAGGGCAGCGAAACAACAGTAGAGACCTCGCCACTTTCCAAAGCGGTAAGATCTATCATGCAGATTTAAATGCATGCTATAATATCGGTGCAAGGTACTTTATTAGAGAAATCCTTTAATCCTTTTCTGAAAAGAAAAGGTTAGCAGTTCAGGCAAAAGTTCCTGAGCTCCTAGCCAGAACACAGCAGACCTTGGCTTCATTAATTAACTTACATCAGGCGCTTCGTATCAATGATACTAAAGTTGCGTGACGTATAGCTGTATTTAAGTCAAGGGAAGCTCCACCAAATCTTCGATTTAGGTGGAGAGGTTCACTAAGCTGTACTCACAAGCTGATTTAAAAGTAACCAATATTTCAAGAAACTTCAATAAAAAAAGAAACATACAACTTAATTTGGTTAAATAGGCTCATTCACTTCAACAAACTGGCAGATTTTAGATCAGAAATGTGACCAAATAGATAAACGGATTGGAGAGGGTCTAAGTGAAAAAAACTTTATTTATTGTAATTGTATTTTTGGTTGTTATAAGTAGCATTGGTTGTTCAAAAAAGACAATTAATAAGACTGAAGAAAACTGGGAAGAGAGCCCAACGCTTGTAAGAGAAGTCGTAGTTACTGATGATGGACAAACGGAGGATTCTGTTTTCCGTATCGGAGATAACGGGAAACTTGGAATTGGGCAATATGGTCCTTTTATAGCAGGAGAGTCCCAAAAACATATGTGGCATTTTTGGGGAGAACAAGAAATATTAACACAACCTTTTACAGTAATAGGAATAAATAAAGAAACAGATGAAGAAATAACAGTTTTTGAGAATTCAGCGAGCAATTCCCTTGCACCTAACAATGGGGCAGACCACCATATTCCTTCTATGATGATGTTACCAAATGCAGGTTTATGGAAGTTAAAGGTATATTTTGGGGAAGAGTTATTTGGAAATGTTATTGTGAATGTTGAAGATTGATAAAATTATTCTCATTAAGTAAACGGGTGCGTTTGTTGGGAAAATTAAGTAATATTCGAAAATCTAAAACCTCTGAAATCAGGGAAATTTAAGGTGTAGATTATACATGACTTGTGGTTTAATAAAAGCAAACCTAATGATTACAAAAGATTACACACATTAAGGTGGACATAATTACCGTTTTAGTTGTTATTATTGCAGCGTTTATGCCGGTGATATCATGAATTCATATAAAACGGGTATAAATCATGTTTTTTATGAGCATATATCGATGACAATCAAACTATATTTGTTGGATCGAGCGATAAAAAAATTTACTACTTATTAGGAATTTATCAAAAAAACAAGAAACTTTGGAAGAATAGATATATAATTGCTTCTACCCTTATGCTATCCTAATATTTATGTGGAGGGTGAAGCAAGATGAAGAAACAACATATTGGAGATGGGATGCTCCTACTTACAGCATTCGTTTGGGGAAGCGGTTTTGTTGTAACAGCAATTGGATTAAAGTATTTATCTGCATATCAGTTAATGGCGGGTAGATTTGTTCTAGCATCAATAATTCTGGCTTTAATTTTTAGTTATAAATTTAAGACATTTACTTTTTCAGTCATTTGGAAGGGAGCAGTTCTAGGTACTATTTTATATGTTGCTTTTGCTCTCCAAACGGTTGGCTTAGAATATACGACCCCTTCTAAAAATGCTTTTTTAACTGCTGTTAATGTGGTTATTGTGCCAATTATTGCTTACTTTATTTATAAACGAAGAATTGATCGCCATGAAGTGATTGGTTCCGTTATGGCGATAATTGGGATTGGCTTTTTATCCTTGCAAGGTTCCATGACGATTAATATAGGTGATGCATTATCACTCGCTTGTGCGGTTGGATTCGCATTTGATATTTTTTATACGAATTTATTTGTACAAAAAGAAGATGCGATTTCTCTTACGGTAGTGCAATTTATGACGGCTTCTTTTATCGGAGTTGTTGTCTTATTAATTCAAGGAGATATCCTGATGACAATGGATAAAGGAGCAATATATTCCTTAATATACTTAGCGATTTTTTCTACAACCATTGCGTATCTGTCGCAAAATATCGCGTTTAAATTTACTACTGCTACAAGAGCAGCAATTATTTTATCAACAGAAGCATTTTTTGGCATGGTGTTGTCGGTTCTATTTTTACATGAACTTTTGACTGTTCGGATGATAATTGGAGCAGCTCTGATCATGACGGCAATTTTAATAGCTGAAATAAAGCCTGTTATCAAAAGAAAAGCTGAACTTAAAGATGTGTCTTGAAAAATGAAGTTCGGCAAACTAATGAACGATGAATCCTCTGAAAGCTTTTGGAATTGCTGTATTTTCAGTCTATTAGGCTGAACAAATAAAGATGAAGGCGCAAGTCCCCTTCAAATTGCGGGGGGCAATAAGTGGGGAGTTAGCCTTCGTAGTCTTGAGTTAAGTCAAGGGAAGCCCTTCCAAATTATCGGATTCGGCTGGGGAGGTTCACTTCAATTAATCATTTTCCTTTTTATTCCCCATGGATTGTTCCATTTGATTAGATTGCAGTTGAGACCCTTGTTCAGAATCCTCTTCTTGATTTATAATTTCTTCATTGACTTCAAATTCTCTGTGCTTTTCATTATCCCTCATTAGCAGTTCCTCCCTTTTAGAATTGAAACCTGTATGTCTACAAAGGTTAGTATTTCACATCTTTATATAGAAAATACCCGTATTCTTACTTGGCAGATAGGAAAGTATAAAACCTTCCTACTGCTCACTGGCTAAAGCGCGACGTCCTGTCGCAACGCCAGTACTAGCCCGTCCAGTGCGTCGTAAGTGCAACTAAGGCATTCCCATTAAAAGCTTGGCGAATGCCAAGTTTTCTAAGAAAACAATTTTTTTCATCCCAATTTTTTAGCCATAAAGGGCAAATATAAAAGAAAAAATATCCCTAGCGTAATTGCTTCAAGTGATAATAGATACCAAGGATATGGTCCTAAAAAGTCTAACAAACTTCCACCACTAGGTTTGTTTCTTAAAAACATATAATTTGCCGATAAAAGGTGATCGATGACGAATACAATAGCAGCAATGACATTGATTGTTATGAACGCTTTTAAAAGAGATTTTAAAGGAATCGTAAAATGATATAACCAAATCATTAGTAACGGAGCGAGTAGAAGCATAAAATGATCGACAAAAAACTGGATATATCGGAATTGAGGAAATCCGAAAGATAAATCGGGTGTAATAATTGCTTGTATAGCACCGCCAATAGCAAGAAAGTAAAACACCTCAAATAACCGCTGACTTTTTGTAAAAAGCATCATCGCACAGGCTAGAGACGAAATGCTACAAAGTTCAAACGGTAGAGAAGACTTTATGTCCCACATTCCCGTATTAATATACCAAATATCTAAACTAATGCGACTAAGGACGAGTAACATGCCTGTTGTGAGCCGAATAGCGCGACGATATGGTAGAAGTGGTGTTCTGAATAAAAATATAAAAATAATCAATCCGCAACCAATAATAATAGTTAAAATATGAGTAAGACCCCACATATTAAATTGGATCTCAGGATTATAAAACCAATTGTACATGAAATCCCATCCTTAATTGGATCACCTTTATAAATAACTATTGTAAGTATAACTAACTAAAAAGGAAACAGTCTGTTTGTTAATTGTATTGGTTTAATTATTATTATTTTGGGCATATTGTTATTGTATCAGTTGTTAATACGTACTTAAATAGAGCTTTTATCTAAAATAGATTTAAAAATTGAAATATATTTAAGTGAAATATCTTGAATTCGAGATAATCATAGATTATAGTATAAATACAAACGATAATTTGGAGGGAGAATTTTATTATGGCAAATTGGAAAGTAGATATAGCGCATACTGAAGTAGGTTTTAAAGTAAAACATATGATGGTTACAAATGTAAGAGGTAATTTTACAGGAGTAGAGGGATCTGTTGAAGGCGATCCAAATGATTTAACGGATGCCAAGATCACATTTAACATCGATGCATCAACGATTAATACTAATAATGAAGATCGCGATAATCATCTTCGGTCAGAAGACTTTTTCGATGCAGAAAAGTATCCTGAAATTACATTTAACTCAACTGAAATTGTTGAAACTGGTGAAGATGAGTATGATGTTACGGGCGATCTTACAATAAAAGATACAACGAAAAAAGCAACATTTAAGGTAACCCGAACTGGTGCCGGTAAAAACCCATGGGGTGTGGATGTAGTAGGATTTGAAGCAGAAACAAAAATTTCAAGAAAAGAATTTGGTTTAACTTGGAACCAAGCATTAGAAACTGGTGGCGTATTAGTAGGAGACGAAATTACAATTACAGCGGAACTTCAAGTTAACCCAGCATAAAAAATAAAGGCGATTTCTTTAATGTTTTTAAGTTAAAGCGGTCAGAATCCTCCGTATTTCAATGGGGAGATGAATGACCGCTTTCTTTGTAGCGTGGCTCGCAATCGATGCGAATCACGTTTTTTTGTATATTATTAAGGGGATTTTTACTATAATTATAGATAAAAACTGCTTGGGTTATTATACAGAATCCGGTAGTGAAAATTAATATCTAGTACCTTGCAATAAACAGTACCATATGTTAAATTATATTTATGTGGTATTATTTTTAGTCCAGTACTATATAATATATAGTAGCGAAAGCTAAAGAAAGTGGTGTGGTCAAAAGTGAATGTTCAATTTAAAAAAGGCGTTTTAGAGTTATGTGTACTCGTACTACTTGATAAGCAAGACCGTTATGGGTATGAGCTCGTACAGAAAATATCAGATCAAATTTCCATTTCAGAAGGTTCGGTTTATCCGTTGTTAAGACGACTGACAAAAGAAGGGTATTTTACAACATATTTAAAAGAATCGACAGAAGGTCCTTCGCGAAAATATTATCAATTAACAGAAGTCGGTAGATCTTACCTTCATGATTTACTGCAAGAATGGAAAGATTTCACTAAAGGAGTTAATCAATTAATAAAAGAAGGTGTTAAAGATGAATAAGGAGCAATTTTTAAAGGAACTTGAAGTAGCCCTACGTAAAATACCTCAAGATGAGCGGGATGATATTGTTCAAGATTTTATTGAGCATTTTGAAATTGGTCGGGAAGAAGGAAAGAGTGAAGAAGAAATTACTGCTTCTTTAGGCTCTCCACAGCACATAGCTAGAGAAATGGTTGCAACTTACCATGTAGAGAAAATTGAAACAGACGTATCGGCTGGAAATATCTTACGCGCAACGTGGGCAGTTATTGGGTTAGGAATTTTTAACTTAGTTATAGTACTCGGGCCTTTCATTGCACTTCTTAGTGTGCTCGTTGGTGGTTGGATTGCTAGTATTTCCTTTACTGTTTCGCCATTATTAGTTTTCATTAATGTGCTTATATATCCGGGAACATTTAAGTTATTTGATCTCTTCTTTGCAATCGGTTTATGTGGTCTAGGGCTTTTTATTGCAATAGGAATGTATTTTGCTACAAGAGCAATCATTTACGGTTTTGTACGTTACTTAAAATTTAATGTTACCCTTGTGAAAGGTGGGTTAAAGGCATGATGAAGAGATTATCGATTTTAGCGCTAATTTTATTGCTTGTTGGTATTATAGGCAGCCTTTTTACGATGAAAACACAATATAACCAAGCAGAAACGCTAAAAGAAGAAGTAGTAGAAAAAACAAACTTTACCAATATTGATATTTATACAAATAATGCTGAAATAATTGTACTGCCTACTAAAGAAGAAACAGCTAAGGTAGAATTACTAGGTAATCATTCGAGATATGAACTGACATCAGATGTTACGGATAATACGCTGAAAGTACATTTAAAACTAAAACGGGAAAAAATATTTGCTTTTAATTTATTTTCCAGTGTTCAATCACTAACTGTCCACGTCCCCAAAAAAGTATATGAGAATATTAAAATTGAAAGTAATAATGGTCGTATCCAACTAGAAGATATAGATGGAGAAGAAATTGGAGTACAAACAGATAACGGTCGTATTGAATTAAAAAATATTGCTGCTGATCTTGTGAAAGCTAAAACAAGTAATGGGCGAATTGAAATGAAAAATATTGACGGAGAAATAGTTGGTGAATCGGATAATGGCAAAATTTCATTTATGACAGAAGATTTAGATTAATCAATTGAATTGAACACAGACAACGGGCGAATTGATGTACAGTCAAATAAAGAGCCAACGAATGCTATCTTGGACTTGAAAACAGATAATGGGAAGGTACGTGTTTTCGGAGAGAGTAATTGGGTTACAGTTATTGGCAATGGGGAAAATATAATTAAATTAACAACCGATAATGGAAGTATTACGATATCACATTCACATTAATATTTAAAGCGACTTTTACGGTAATTTACTGTTTAGGTCGTTTTTTCGGTTTTAAGTAAATGTTCTAATTTTAACTGAGGAGCTACTTATGCAGATTAAGAACAAAAATTTCTTTTTAGGCATATGCTATGGCATATATTATTTTAGGATACGAGGAGGTCTTCGAATATAATGTATTATATGAACTCGGAAAATAGCCAAATGGGAATGAGAGCTTTAGCTGAAATAAGAGGAAGTAATTTGGCTCCAAATTTAAGGGGATATGTAATTTTTACTGATGTACCTTACGGGTCAGAGGTATTTGTCGAAGTCGAAGGGTTGCCAAACTATAAGCCTGCAGAAGCAGGTAGGAATCCTATTGGTCCACATGGCTTCCATATACACCAACATGGTACGTGTGAAATGGGAGATCCCAATGATCCTTTTAAAGAAGCAGGTGAACATTGGAATCCTGATAACCAGCCGCATGGTCATCATGCTAGTGATTTCCCAGTACTTTTTTCTAATAATGGATATGCAAGAATGTCTTTTTTTACAGACAGATTTAATGTCCAAGAAGTAATTGGGAAAACAGTGATAATTCATGAAAATCCGGATGATTACCGGACTCAGCCAGCAGGAGATTCGGGAAAGAGGATTGGGTGCGGTGTGATACAGATGTATCCATATTGATTTAACAGAGCATGCATTATTCAGTTAATTCGTGATTTAATCACGGAAACGAGTACCAACCACGTAGGCAATGACTGCCAAAATATGATTTAACTATTATTTTCTCGGTTTATCCGCTTAAAATGTCAAAAAACCATGAGAACATTATTGTTCAAGTCTCTTGCTTTTTTCAGAAAGTGAGAGGCTTTTTTAACTTTTTGAATGAAATGTAAAGAAATGGACATTATAAAAATAATAACTGCATAAGCAGAAAGGAGGAACGTATAGTTGGATTATGTTAAAGCATTGGTCATTAAATTTGTTATGTGTTTAGCTGTTCTTTGGTTAGTTCTAGGTGTTTTTTATAATGTCAGTTTTGGTCATATTTTAACATTAAGTATCATTCTTACACCTGTTTCATTTATATTGGGAGATTTGTTTATTTTACGCAGATTCGAAAATTGGGGTGCAACGATAGCAGATTTTTTGATGGTATTCGCTATAGTTTGGTTTTATGGTGCGTACTTCATTAACGTAACATTTCCAGTTATAACAGCAGCTGCTCTATCTGCACTTATTATTTCCGTGGGTGAAATATTCTTTCATAGATATGTCGATAACCATATTTTACATGTGGAAGATGATACGAGGGATCGAGGTAGACGGGGCGATCGAAATTTACAAACGGAATTTGGAGAAGAAATTGACCCACCACCAGTAGATAAGGACAAGCTTTAATGGTTTACGAAAAAGGTTCAGAGGTTTTTACTTCTGAACTTTTTCTTTGTCAAAAAATGATCATATTTTCATGATAATATATGATATGAAGAGAATAGTATAAGGGAGTGCTTATTTTGCGTAAGTACTTTTTTATGATTACAGTACTATTAATCGCACTTTTAATCAGTGCGTGTTCGCTTCTAATTGAATCAAAACATATTCCTCCTTAAAAAATCACTCCTTTTTGTTGTTTTTACAGGAGTGGATTTATTTATGAATGGAAGTATCTTTTATTAAACCGTTTTATTCGCCGTTTCTTTAATCTCTTTTCTTTTGCCATAAATATTGGAAACAATAGCCTTTCCGACTGCATATCCAGGTACAGCAAGAAGGATTCCTAAAAATCCTGCGAGACTTCCTGCGGCGAATAGGATAGTAATAATTGTTAATGGGTGAATTTTTAATGTTTTCCCCATAATGTTAGGTGTAATTAAGTTAGAGTCTGTTTGTTGAGCAATGAGAGTCGTTAAGGATACCCAAACTACCATCATTGGATCTTGGAAAAATCCTATGATTAAAGCCGGAATAAATGCGATCCATGGCCCAATAAATGGAATAACATTCATAAAGAATGCAAATACAGATAAAAGTAATGCGAAATTTAAGCCAATGATTGCATAGCCAATATAAAGAAGTGTAGCAAGAATTGCACTAATTAATATTTGACCTCGAATATATAGACTTAATACCTCATCGATATCCTTTAACGTTTTTGTAATCCACTTTTTCGTTTCCCCAGAGAAAAATTGCTGAATAAAAGGTAAAAACTTTTCATGATCTTTCAACATAAAAAATAAGAAAAAAGGAACGAGAACTAAAACGAGAGTTCCCCTGAAAATTGACTGAAGAAAGGTGACAATCCACATTCCAAGCTGGACAGTAATATTATTTAGGGATTCGGTTGCACTATCGGTTGCACTATCGATGGAATCATTTAACCGACTCGGTAAGCTTCCAGTCTGTTGGAATAGTTGAATAATGAATTGATTTGCTTCTTGAACAATCATCGGTACGTTTTCTATCAAATTGTTTACTTGTTTTGTAATGGACGGACCTACAATAGAGATAGCAGCCCAAATGAAAGCGATTAATAGTAGGAAGATAAATATAATAGTGCCCCATCGTGGAATTTTTCTTTTTTCTAAAAAAGTCTGTATCGGAACGGTTATGTAGAATAAGACACCACTTAATAATAGTGGTAGAAAAATAGATTTTAATACAACGAAAATAGGTGAGAAAACCCATTTTACTTCGACAACATACTTAATAATAAATAAACTTAAAAGAATCCCTACACCAAGTTGAAACCACAATTTCTTTGTCAACTATTATCATCCTCTTCTCACTATGAACAACGGTAAATATTTCAATTAATCAACATTTCCAAACGAATCTTTTTGTTTTATTATACCACAAAACTATGAATTATAACCAAAGTAATTATAGTCGAACAAGCTGTCATATCATAGATTTGTGTTCATAAAATAAAGTAATAGTGATTTAGGGGAGAGAATTAGATGAAAAAGTATTTAAGAGCAACATTATGGCTTTTAGGCTTGCTAATATTAATTTTACTTATTCAATATCCGATTAAAAAAGGAGAATTGATGTGGAGAACCGTTCCACTCCCTTTAGCTGGAAAAACAATAGTTATCGATCCGGGACATGGTGGATTTGATGGGGGAGCAGTTGGAAAGGACAAGACTAGTGAAAGTGAGATTGCATTACAAGTAGCTAAATATACTCGCGATTATTTACAACAAGCAGGTGCACTTGTTTACTTGACTCGTGAGGAAGATAAAGATTTAGCTGGTGAAAACTTTGAAGGACGGCGGAAATCAGCAGATATCCGTAATCGACTAAAGTTTATTCATGAAAAAGAACCGGATTTTTTTATAACGATTCATCTAAACGCTTTACCATCAAAGCAATGGTCGGGCGCACAAACATTTTATTATCCCAGTTTTCCTGAGAACAAATATTTAGCAACAATGATTCAGGAAGAGATCATCCGTAACTTGGAAAATACAACAAGAGTTCCGTTACAAATGAATCATGTCTATTTATTAAAACATGCGGAAGTTCCTGGCGCATTAGTGGAAATTGGTTTTTTGTCTAATGATACAGAGTTGGAACTATTAAAGGATAAAAAGTATCAAAAACAAATGTCTGCAAGTATTTACAAAGGAATTATTCGTTATCTCGCCGAAGAAATGGAGGAAGACAATAATACAGAGTGAGATACCATTAACCTCCTATGATTCATATCACTTAGATTTCAACTAAATTGTGTTATACTAATTTTAATTGAATGTTTTATTTTTTAGTTGCAAAGGGATGGTGTTTTTATGTTAACAAAAGAAGAAGTAATTGAACTTCTCAATCCGGTTAAAGATCCATTTTTACATACATCATTTGAAGAAACGGGCGGAATTGTAGACGTAACAATTCGTGAAGAAAAGAAACATGTTAGTGTAAAACTCTCGATTGGTAAAATAAATACTGCTGAACAGATGCAACTTCAACAAGAGGTTGTCGCTATTTTAAAAAGAAATGGTGCAAGAACAGTCGGTTTACGTTTTGAACAGCTTCCAGATGAAGTGATCCAAAAAATTCAACCTTCCATGGAAGAAGATACCTCTATTTTAAGTGGGGATAAACAGCCTCACTTTATTGCTGTTGCTAGCGGTAAAGGTGGAGTTGGAAAATCGACCGTTACAGTAAACCTGGCAATGGCTTTAATGCGATTAGGGAAAAAAGTGGGTATTATAGACGCCGATATTTACGGATTTAGTGTTCCTGATATGATGGGAGTAGAGGAGCGGCCGGTTGTTCGCGGTGAAAAAATTATTCCTGTAGAACGATTTGGGGTTAAATTGATTTCAATGGGCTTTTTCGTCGAAGATAATTCGCCAATCATCTGGCGTGGTCCAATGTTAGGAAAAATGTTAAATAACTTCTTCAGAGAAGTTGAGTGGGGAGACTTAGACTATCTATTGCTTGACTTACCACCAGGAACAGGGGATATTGCAATGGATGTTCATGAATTACTCCCAACTTGTAATGAAGTAATTGTTACTACTCCGCATCCAACAGCGGCATTTGTAGCAGCACGTGCTGGACAAATGGCACTTAAAACGGATCATACTATTTTAGGTGTCGTAGAAAATATGTCTTATTTTGAAAGTGAAACAACAGGCGAAAAAGAATATGTTTTTGGACGTGGTGGAGGAGACAAGCTTGCTGAAGTTTTAAAGACAAAAGTTTTAGGCCGATTGTCCCTGCAACAACCATATGAGGAAGAAGATATTTTTGCACCATCTATTTACCAAGAAGATCATCCGAATGGACAAGAATATCACAGAATTGCCTCTAAAATTGTTGCTCAATTAGAAGAATAAAAGGTAAAAAACTCTAGGCGGTTGTTAAGTTTACTAAGAGCCTAGAGTTTTTTATACGGAATTTTTGAAAGCGATTAGTAAGTGAAAGCGAGTGCTTTATTAACAGAATATTTATGCACGGTGCAATTGTTTACGGATTGGTGTGGATGGATAAAGAATTATTAACCTCCTCCACCTTCACCTTCACCTTCACCGCCATCTTCGCCACCGCCTTCACCGCCACCTTCGCCACCTTCACCGCCACCTTCTTGACCACCGCCACCTTCACCACCGCCTCCTTGAGACTGTTGTTGTTTCTCGGCAGCTTTAAGAAGGACGTCTTGCATTCTAGCCTGAAAAGTTGGTGTTTCCAATGTTTGTTGAATAGTCTCTTCTAAATGTTTTCTGAATTCTTGACTTTTTATTAACGTTAATGTTTGTTTTGACATTTCGGGATCTTGGAGTAGTTCGAGCATTTGTTTTTGGAATTCAGAATCATTCATTAAGCTTTTGAAAAGCTTTTTTTGTTCTTCTTCCATTGATTTATTAAAGCTTTCGACAAAAGTCGGATCTTCAAATAAATTTTGCCACATTTTTGCACCCTGTTCTGATACTAGAGCCTCGGTAATGGAATTTTTTACTACCTCTGACTCCATAACTAAGTGTTGCTTCATTTTATCGTCGGCAATAATTTCTTGAAGTGCCTTTTTTCCATCTTCTGTTTGTAAAATATCGACAACCATATTTTTGGTTTGATCATAGTCAATATCTTGCTTAGTTGCATTATTATCGCCACAACCAGTAAATAATATTAAAAAAAAACTTATAATGGCTATTTTATAAAAACGAGTCATTTCGACTATCCTCCTCACCTATCTTTAATATGTAGAAATGTGGCGAATAATATGCACAATAAGAAGAAAAAAAAACACGTTCATGGTAAAATGTTTTGAGGGAGTAATCCATAGGGATTAGGAGGATTTTTGTGAATAGTCGTAAGGTAGTAAGTATGTTTTTTCGGACAATTTTAATTGGAGGTCTAGTCGGTTTTGTGACTAGTTTTTTTGTAAAAAGTAAAGAATATGCCAATGTTCTACAACCGTTTGATGGAATGGAATTATTAGGAATAGTACTTTTCTTTATTGGAATGGCACTTGTATTTACTGTGATTAGTCAAACAGGATTCTTTGCTTATTTATTTATACATCGGTTTGGTCAAAATTTCTTTCGTTCATTTTGGCCAACGGTTCAAGTATTACTTATTTTATTTGCTTTGTTCGATTTAGTTTATTTGTCATATAGTGCAGGAAAAGGTGAAATTTCCTTATTGTTTTATATTATCATGACTGCGGTTATACTAATTTATGGAATAATTATTGCTCGTTTAAAAGTGAAACAAACGAATAGAACTGGCTTTATTCCAGCATTATTTGTAATGATTGTAATAACTGCATTAGAATTATCTTTGGCTTTAAGAGCAGTAGATGTTGATTACATTATTTTAATGTTAACCCCATTATTAGCAGCAAATTCTTATCAGGTGTTAGCTCTCCATGAGGTTACAAAAAGAGACGAAGCGCATATTAAGCGTATAGAGGAAAGACGAAAAGTAAGACAGTTAAAAAAGCAAAAGCCCATAGAGAAACCACAATAAAAGAGCTAGTCGACTTATTCGACTAGCTTTTCTTTTGCTTGCACCCCATTAATTAGTTCAGAAATAGTGACAAACGTCAATTTTTCTTCTTTAAAATGTGGCAAAATAGATTGTAAAGCATTTGCAGTTTGTTTGGCAGAATCAGAAGCGTGTAAGAGAACAATATCTCCGCTTTTTACCTCTTTCAGCACATGATCGGTAATTTCTTTAGTACCCGGATTTTCCCAGTCATTTGGGTTGACACTCCAATGGATTACTTCTAACCCATTATCTTCAGCTAATTTTACTATTTCTTTATTAAAATGGCCACTTGGTGGTCGAATATAGTTAATGTCATCAAATCCAAGCTTTTCAAATACTTGTTTAGCATAACTAATATCTTTTCTTACTTGTTCAATATCCTGTTCCAAATAACTTTTATAACGGTAACCTAACATGCCTAACTCGTGTTTATCTTCAGTAATTTTTTCAATTATTTGTGGGTGTCGTTCTGCCCATTCACCACTAACAAAAAATGTTGCACGGACGTCTTGTTCCTTTAATACGTTTAAAATGTCAAATACTTTTTCTTCTCCCCAACTAATATTAAAGGTAAGAGCAAGTTGGTTTTCATCTATATTTCCTTTTGTTAGGGCAGTTTGTTGGTCTTTGGAAAAAACGAATAAAAATCGAGCTGGTTCAATAATGATAAAGAATGCAGTGATCAAACCAAGTAAAACAATTGCAAAAAACCGCTTCTTTTTATTAAAATTAAATACGTAAAAATGCTGCAAGATAATCCTCCTTTATCGTGGCAGGCTTGAAAGTATGTTGCCAAATTTATACTGATAAAAGTATTATTATTTTAATGTATGAGACAAGTTATAGAATATGAATACATATCTGATAAAGTACCAGACAGGTAAAATTTTAAAAAAATTGTAGTTTATTGTTGAAAAGAAAATGAAGTTATGATATATTAATTTCTGTTGTCATTAAAAATGCTCCTTGAAAACTGAACAGAAACAACATATGTCAAGCAAGAGACGAAAAGAATGTTGAATACTTTATTTAACATGCTTTTTTATCTCGTCAAAATTTTAATTTTTAGCTAAGAAAGCTTCCTTATAGT